>NZ_CDRQNY010000009.1:0-81340 GCF_977037065.1 Butyricicoccus sp.
CCGAGGCTGTTGAGATCTCCGCTGTTGGTTCCTGCCTCGTTAACCCGAACCTGCAGGAAGAGTCCGGTATTCCGGATGTTGACACCGCTGTTGTTACCATGAAGATGGCTAACGGCTGCATCGCTGTTATCAACAACTCCCGTCAGGCAGTTTACGGCTACGACCAGCGCGTTGAGGCGTTCGGCTCTAAGGGCATGGCTTCTGATGCCAACGACCTGCTGAACACCACCACCGTACTGACCAAGGATGGCGCTCACTCCGAGAAGCCGCTGTGGTTCTTCCTCGAGCGTTACAACCAGGCATTCATCAATCAGGTTATCTCCTTCGTTGATGCAATCAACAACGATACCCAGACTGTTGTCGGCGCTATCGACGGCCTGCGTCCGGTTCTCATGGCTAAGGCTGCTACCGAGTCCTGCCAGGCTGGCGGCGTGTTCGTCAAGGTCGGCGAGTAATTCTTCTTAGAATTTCTTTCTCCTCTCTCTATTCTAAATTAGAAAAGCAGCTCCAAATGCTTTTCATTCCCTCAAATACAACAGCAAGGCATTTTTTGAAGTGACCTCTAAAAGTCAGACAAAAATTGTTCAAGCGACCGAAAGGGCTTGCTGCCTGTGAATTACAGGCGGCAGGCCCTTTCGCTTTGCCTTGATTCTGCGGTTGCTGTAGTACAGATATGCAATGCGTTCCTGTTTGAAGTGTTCTGATGTTAGACTTCACCGCAGGGTTCGCCGACCTTAGCGCTCCGCCGTTTGCGCGCTTTTCCTTTACTCTACACCTTCATCCTATATACAATTCGTTATATTTCACCTATATATAACAAAAGAGTGCTGTTCCCTCAACAGCACTCTTTCCCTTAATACTGATACTTTTTCCGTCCCTTGACGAGAAAAAACACCGAAACCATCACGCCGAGCGCCTCTGCTACCGGAACAGCCAGCCAGATGCCGGTTTCCTGCAAAATCAGCGGCAGGAGCAGCAGCATCGCCACGAGGAACACAAGCGTGCGCGAAAACGAGATGATCGCAGACACGAGACCATCCGAGAGCGCGGTAAACAGCGAGGACGCGAAAATACTCGTGCCCATGAGCAGGAAGCTGACCGCATAAATCGGAAAGCCGTGCATGGCAATCCCATACACACTGCTGCCGCGCGGCGTAAACAGGGTCAGCGCCGGCTCGAGCGTCAGCCACGAGAGCAAATATGTGCCGAGCGAGCACGCCAGCACGAACGTTATGCAGATGCGGAAGATATGCCTCAGCTGCGGGATATTTTTCTCGCCGAATTTGTAACTGATAACCGGTGCAACGCCCATCGAGAAGCCGAAATACACCGCCGTAAACACGAACTGGAAGTACATTGCAATCGTGATGGCGGCTACACCGTCTTCGCCGCGGTAGCACATGAACAGCGTATTGAACACGAATGTGGTGATGGCGTTCGCAATGTTGCTGACCATCTCGGACGAGCCATTGCCGCACGCGGCAAGCAGAGTCTGTCCGTCGAATTTGAAGGGCACAAAGTACAAGCTTCCAGTGCGGTTTTTAGTGAAATACACCAAACCAACGATGGACGGCACGCAGTAGCCGAGGCAGGTGGCAATCGCCGCACCGGCAACGCCCATGTTCATCGGGCCCATGAACAGCCAGTCAAGCACCACGTTTGTGATGCCGCCGCCCACCGAGGTCAGCAGACCCAAGCCCGGCTTGCCTGCGGTGACGAACAATGTCTGGAAGGCAGTCTGCAGAAACAGCATGGGTGCAAACACCAGCTGAATGCGTGTATAAATACGGCAGTCTGCCCACTGCAGCTCACTCGTGCCAAGCAGACGCAGGATGGGGTTCAGAAACAGATTGCCAAACACGGCGAAAATCAGACCGATACCCAGCGCAACTGCAATCAGCATGGTGAAGTTGCGGCGCGCCTCTTCTGTTCGTCCCTCCCCCTGCCGGCGGGCGATAATAGCGCTGCCGCCCGTGCCGAGCATAATGCCGGTAGCCATCTGCAGGCAGTTGAGCGGAAACGACATATTGATGGCGGAAAGCGCGGTTGTTCCGGCAAACCGCGAAATAAACATGCCGTCCACGATGGTGTACATCGACAGCAGCATCATCATTGCAATGTTCGGCAGTGCGAATCGGAGCAGCGATGCGGCGTTGAATTTGCGCGCAAGCGCGTTATTCTGCTCCATTGCGAATCTCCTTTTCAAAAGAATCGGTAAATTTTCGGGTCATTTCCACCATCATGGCGAACTGCTCAGTGCCCATGGCAGCGGCGGCGCGTTCCTCTGCGCGATACAGACCGCCCAGCTTATCCGCTGTGTAGCGTTTGCCGGATTCGGTCAGACGCAGCGGCTTTTCCTTGCGGCCGGATACGCTCACCTTTTCCAGATAACCGGCCTGCTCCAGCTCCTGCACCACCGTATGAATTGTCTGCTTGGGCAGCAGGCACATCTGCGCGATTCCTCCTTGTGTCATCTCCGAAAACTGATCTAACATATAAAGCACCGTTACTGTACTGGGTTTCATGCCGCTGTGCTTCGCCCAGATGTCGTACAGCTCATCCTGTCGAAAAATACATGCGCACAAGTCGTTCATTTGTCTGCGAAAATCCATAATGCACCTCAATAGTCCTAAATCGTACCACTTCATTATAGTATGATTTAGGACTATTGTCAAGCAAAAGAAAAGCAGACCCGTAAAAGAGTCTGCTTCAAATTTATCCCATCAGCATGGTCCAGAGTGCGCTGAACGGCATGACGAGTATCAGCGCGGGCATGAGATCGATCAGCAGCACGGATTTGATCTTGGAGACACGAAAACCGGCCGACATAGTCAGCACGCCGCCGCACGCGGACAAATCCGCGAACATTTCCGGTGTGAGCACACCGGACAGCAGCCGTCCTGCGATAAACACGCACAGGAGAATCACGCACTGCGGCAGCGGGATAGCGCAGATGGCCTTGCCGAGCGTAGACGCGAAGATCATTGCAGTGAACAAGTCCAGCACGGACTTTGCAAACAGCAGGTTCGGATCGCCCGCGATGCCCTCAGTCAGCGTGCTGTACCACCCGAAGCCCGAGCAGCAGAACAGCGCGACCGCCGTGATGTAGAACTCCATATCAATATTATCCCCGCCGAGGTGCATGGTTTTGACCAGTCGATGAAAAAACCGGCTTGTCCAATCCTCAAGGTGCAGCAGGTGCCCGATGGTAAACCCCACCAGAATCGCCAGCACGACCGCTGTCATGCTGACCGCCTTGATGATGGAATTGATACCGATAGCGATCGAACACATGCCGAACAGCGTCGGCAGGTGCTCTTTCAGGCTGTTCGGCAGGACGTGTCCCAGTGCGGAACCGATCACGCCGCCGGCCAGCACCGAGATACAGTTGACAATTACTCCGATTGGCATAGGATTTCCTTCTTTCTCTTTCCCCTTCTCCTCTATTTCCCATTTTACCGTAGAAAAGCGTCTTTGGCAAGCAAAAAAACCGCACAGCCGAAGCTGTGCGGTTTTTGTTGCATTTTCGCTTACTTTTCCACGTTTTCGCAGAAACGCATGAGCATTGCCGCTACTTCCGCGCGGGTCGCGTAGCCCTTCGGGTCCAGCTTGCTGCCGGACTTGCCGTTCATCACGCCGGCGCCGCAAGCCCACTGGATCGCCGGGATCGCGTACTGCGAGATGGTCTGCGCGTCCGTGTAGGAGAGGATATTGGTATCCTCGCCGACAGAAACGTCATACTTCTTGTTCTGCGCGTAACGGTACAGCATAGCTGCCAGCTGCTCGCGGGTGATGTTCACCTGCGGGTTGGTGCCGTCGGATACGCCGTTCGCCTTAGCCCAGTTCATACCCTTTTCGTACCAGACAGAGCCGCCGGTGGTGTCCTCGCCGGCATGGCGTGCCAGAACCGTCATCAGCATGCCGCGGGTGGTATTAGCCTTCGGAGAGAAGGTATTCGCTGCGGTGCCGTTCATCATGCCCTTGCCGGTTACATAATCAACCGCGGAAGCGAACCAGTCGTTCGCGGAAACGTCGTTAAACGTGGTCTTAGACGGGGTTTCGGTGGCCTTAACATAGCTTACGCCAACCTTCACTGCGGAAGCAGGCATGGTGAAGGTGTAAACCGTGTCGCTCTTCTTAACGGTAGAGACCGTCTTGCCGGAGCCGTCGATAACGGTCAGCTTGTCCAGCTTGTAGCCCTTGTCCGGGGACAGGGTAATGGTGATGGTCGCGCCCTTTTCCGCGGAGGACGGAGAAGCGTTTACGCCGCCGTTGTTAACCGCCGAGGTGGTTACCTTGTAGGTCGTCTTGCCGGAGGAGCTGCCGCCGGAGGAACCGGAGGACGGCTTGGTGTAGGAGAAGGTCTCCGTTGCATCCTTGGCAACATCCTTGTTCGTGCCGTTAAACTTAACGATAATAGCAACGCCGGTGTCGTTCTTTACCTTAACAGACTTGGTGGTGTTGAAGGTCAAGTCAAGTTTATCGTTCTTTACAACGGTGATTTCGTCGCCGTCCTTCGCTGCGTTTGCAGCATCCTGCAGAGACTTGTACGCATTGCCGTTTACCTCAGCAACAACATCCGGGTTAGTCAGTGCAAAAGTGAACGGGCTGAAACCGTTGGTAGTAAACGTAATCTTGCCGGTAGTTGCATCGGCAGTTGCAACATACAGGTTAGCACCATTATTGTGGTTGATATAAACCTTTTTGCCCTTGAAAGCATCCGGCAGAGTTACCTTAACCTCAGTCGAACCAACCTTTGCATCCTGTGCAGATTTCAGAGGAACCGTTTTCTCATCAGCACCAGTCTTTGCAACTGCAATCAGGTTATACTTCGGAGCAATGTTCATAGAAACCGTATTGCTCGTGGTATCATATGCAGTTACGGTAACATCCAGGTAGGTTTCCTTTACAACGGTAACGGTAGTATCCTGCGGAATCGTGCCGTCCTGATTCAATGTAACCTTTTTGTTCTTTACAAGTTCAGTCAGAGCCTGCGCCTTGTCGTCTGCCGTAATCGGAGTGGTGTCCGTCAGCTTGGTCGGAGTTACGCTTGTGCCGACAGCCGTTGCAGCAGTTTTATCGCCTGCAGCGATTTTATCGCCCAGAGTTGCCTGAGTAGCGCCCTTTTGGGTATCAGTCTTGATTTCGTTTTCGTCCTTAACTTCAACGGTGCCAACCTTGTACTTGTAGCCGTCCTTATCACTTGCTACGCCGGTCTTGCCGGTTACGCAGTAAGCGGACGGGTCAACGTTGAAGTAGCCGCCGGAAATATAAATCTTCGGAACTTTCAGATTAGACGGGAGAGACGATGTAAACAGAGTTTGAATATTGGTAATATCAAAATTACCGTTTTTAATATTCAGAACGGCCTTATTTTCCGTCTGCTGTTCAGCAGTATCCGCTTTATCGTCCCACTCATATACCATTTTGCCCGTGATTTTGCCTGTGGTATCAACATTAACCGTTGTACCACCCGTATAACCACCGCGCGGCCAAAATGCTACATACAGACCCGTCTGGCCGTTATAAGCCAAAATATTGGAATTGCCCTTAATATTTAGAGTGCCGTTATCAACTTCATAAGCAATCTGAGCATATTGATCTTCCGTTGCATCAACAGTGAAATCTTGGAAAGTTACATCACCATAAGTATGAACGACCTGCACTAACTGATTATAATTTGCAGCTTTTAATGTACCGTTCATAAACTTTGCAGTGCTCGTCTTCAGTACACGAATACCCTGCGATACAGTACCAGTAGAACCGACTGCCGGCGCGCCAACCGTATAAGTATGACCATTAAAATCAATTACATAATTCATATAATTGTCAGTCTTATCGCTACCAATACCGCCGCCATCGCTATCCTTGAGCAGTGTAATCGTAGTCGGCTCAGACGGAGCAGCACCCTCGCCGCGCGGCAGAGCTGCGTATGCATCAACAAGGGATTTATAATAGGTATTGCCAATCTTAGCTACCGCATTGGTTTCACCCAGTCGCTCAACAGTGCCGTTATTCTGAACGTAACCCTCTGCAACATATGCAGAAACATCAGAGGAGAATGTACCGCCGGTAATGCTCGCCGTGCCAGTATAAGACGAACCATAATGGTTTTCAACCATTTTCTGCGAGCCATTGCCCGTAAATGTGCCATTATTAACAATCAGCTCGCCTACTGCTCTGTTCGCATGATATGCAGCGGTAAACAAAACCGCATCTGCGCTATCCTTAACAGAAAAAGTGCCATTAGTAATGGTAGCCTTATTCCAGTTCATGATAACGTACTGGGAAGTGTTGCTAAATGTACCACCATCAATCGTCAGGATACCACACTCATCATTTTTTACGGCATTAAGACCACCGCTAAAATTACCATCTTTAATAGTGAGATGCGATTCATCATTGCACTCAGAATCGCCACCATTGCGAATTGCACTGGAATAGCCACCACTATTTTTGACCGTAGCATTATTGATGGTCATCGTAGCACCCTTATCATTAAGGATGGTATAACAGCTATTACCGCCATCGCTATATGGGCTTAAAGTACCCTTTTCGCTTGAGCGTTCCAATGTAACACCATTATTAAGCACAACCTCACCATAGTTTACCAGAGCGCTCTTAGCGTGAGTTACATTATCAACAGTGCCCACACCGTTAATCGTCAAGGTTGCACCCTGTTCAACAGTAATGGTATGGCCGGTCTTGTTCGTCAGCTTCTTACCATTCAGGTTAAGCGTAATGTTCTGACCCTGCTGAATCGTAATATCCTCGGTATAATCCTGATCCAAGGTAACTGTGCCGGTTCCTTTAATGCCGTCAATCTGCTGCTGCGGCGTCTTGGCAGGTGCAGCTTCACTGGAACCAGTGCCGTCAGTCGGCTCAACGCCATCCGCCGCAAATGCCACCGGCGCCATGGTCAGCACCATCATCACAGCGAGAAAAGCCGATAACAATCTTCTTTTCATGTTTATCCTCCTCAAAATTATTTTTTTCCGGCAAAAGCGGTGCCGTTTCGCCCTTCCTTCGCAAAATTTGTACTTAGGAAGGTTTTGTGTCTGAGGGCGAGTACCTCAGACACAAGGGTACCCTTGTGCCTCTTATTTGCCTACATCATACCACTGTTTTACATTTTTTGCAATGCCGTTTATCACAAAATTTTGTCGATTTGGTGTCAGTTTTGCGTATTTATAACTTTTTCATCACTTTGCACAATTGGAACCGGCAGTATTTGTACATATCTTCACCGCTTGTGTTTTGCGCCCGGTTATGCTATGGTAAAAACAGTAATTTGGAAAATTTGTGTTCAACCGCTTCTGAGTCCGTTTTATCGGACACCCGATATGCGATACTCAAAGCATGAAAAGGAGGTCAGGCATATGAAAAACGACGATTACGGCTTCTACGGCAAGGGACTTGACGGCTATGTGCACTACCGGCAGGGCATGCAGGAAGCGGCGCGCAATGCACCGAATGCGTCCGGCGGCCGCCGGCCTGTCTCCGCAGAGCAGAAAACAACCGAGCCTGCACCGAAATCCGACGAATCCGGTCAGATCAGCAAGTGGATCCTGCACCATCCGCTGCATACGGCGTGCATGATCAGCTTGTTTATTGCGCTGACCTGCGTGGTTATTGAAAGCCTGGGCGAACCGTCCATCCAGTTTATGGCGGCAACGGCTGTCATCTGCGTGGTTGCCCTGATTTTCCTCGGCATAGAGGTTATCAACTTTATTATCTGGTTTTTCAAAAACTGCTGAGCACCAAAAAACGAGCCGACAGCATGGCTTTCGGCTCGTTTTCTCTTTGTTGCTATACCTGCGGGAAACGCGTATCAGTATCCCTCCGACCGGTTTACGACATTTTTCAGCGGGTTTCCGATCAAATACCGCTCCAGATTGTCCATGCAGATATGCCAGATCGTGTTCTGCACGTCCGCGCTGCCGCCGAAGCTCGGGCCTGCGATATGCGGCGTGAGCAGCACGTTCTCCATGTCCCACAGCGGACAGTCCGCCGGAAGCGGTTCGGTCTCGAACACATCGAGTGCGGCGCCGCCGAGATGGCCGTCCTGCAAAGCCGACACCAGATCGTCCGTCCCCGCCAGACTGCCGCGTCCGACATTGACCAGCACCGCGCCTGCTTTCATCGCGTGCAGACGCTCGGCCGTCAGCAGACCCGCGGTCTCGCGCGTGTTCGGAAGGCAGCCAATGACGATGTTCGCCCGCGGGAGCAGAGCGTCTAACGCACCGAGTGTATGTGCTTCGTCGAAGTCTGCCGGTACGGCCGAAACCGCTGTGCGCTTCACGCCGAGCACAGCTGCGCCAAAGACCTTCAATCGGCGGGCCACATTCGCGCCGATGTCGCCCATGCCGAGTACAAGCGCGGTCTTGCCGGAAATCGTCTCCGCATGGTCGTATTTTTGCCAGATATACGCCTGTTTATTGCTCCAATACCGTCCAAACGAGCGGTACAGCGCCACCAGACTGCCAATCGCGTACTCCGCGATGATCGTGCCGAACGCACCGGATGCATTCGCCAGCACCATGCTCCGCGGTAGATTTTCCATGCGCGTGTACTTGTCCGCGCCCGCCCAGGTCAGCTGCAGCAGACGCAGGTTTTCGGTCTGCGCCAGCTGGGCTTCACTCGGTTCACCGAAAATAACCGCAGCCGCGCGAAGCTGCTCTGCGGTCGGGTGTTCGCCGTTCTCCGCGAACGCGAACGCGCACTGCGTGCCGAATCGGGTATTTAATGTCTCGCGCATGGTCAAATCGCACTGTGCGAGCACCAAAACGGATGTTTTTTCGTTCTGCATTGTGTTTTCTCCGTTATCTGTCAGAATATTTACAATTATATAGTACGGATTTCCGGTTTTCAACAATGGGATAATAAAAAGCATCTGCATGAGCAGACACTTTTCTAATTATTTTTATAATTTCATTTCGCGGTTCTTTCTGCGCAGATAGGTCGCCAGCGCATACAGAACGCCAATATCCTCCTCGTCCAGACCTGTTAAATCCAGCGTCTGCGTTTTTGCAACACACAGCAGATAGTCTGTCGATACCTTGAAAATCTCGGATAATTCGATAATATACTGCGTACTCGGTACATTCAGGCCCAATTCCCACGCATTTACGCTCGACCGTGTGATGCCCAGCCGCTTTGCCAGCGCGGCCTGTGAGATGTTGTGGCTCTCCCGCAGCATTTTAATTCGTTCCCCTATAATCAGCATGCTATCACCTTATTATAGGGTATGCTAATCACGATGATATTACGATATCATTATGATATTTTTAATTGACATACATATTTCTTCCAGCTATACTAAAGAAGATAATAGGAGGACTGTACATGGTAATCTTACTAACGCTCTTAGTATGTCTGATCATAGCTCTCATACTCCGGGGAATCTATGCTGCCCTTCGTTCCATACTATCCAACAAGTGGCTTCATGACGAGGCACGACAGGATGTTGTACATCTGTTTAATCGAGACTTACCTAAATGGTTAGAAGCAGCTTATACCGCCTTATACCAACATTTGCAGACACAGGGCAGCAAATGTGACTGGAGCATAGAAATTACATGCCCCTCCCATGCTGTTATTGATCGATGCCGTATCAATTTTTCCGGTTCGCAAGGTATTATTCTGGACAGTGCCAATCAGCAATTACTCTATTATAAAACAAAGGATTTGCCGGAATTACATGCCCTTCAATGCACAAATGCCCACCCGTTAGAAGCATTTGAGTGTTTTTCTCTCCCCTACTCCGATATTCTCCAGGCACAGCTCATTACTTCCGCGCACGCCTATACGCAGAGGAAAACGAAAGGCGGCATTTCTCAAGGCGCCGCCGAACAGCATGCCGCCGGGCAAACGGTCTATGACAAATTAGCAATCGTTATTCAAATCAAGAATCCCAATCATCCATATATAGAATTAGACTTTTCTAATCATACCGCGGTATCTGAACTGTGGAAAATCCTTCAGACCTCTGGCATATTAGGAAATATCTTTGAAACCGAGACTAAATTCAGCATTTCATATGCAGGCTGTGATACCGATATCAAGATTCAAAAGCGTTTCTCTGCTATTCCATCGCTTCCATTTGCTCTGACGTCGATCGGACCGGCACAGTTAAATATGTTAAATCAAACCCTGCTCCATCTGGAAGCGATTGCACAAGCTGATCCGTCCGATTCCACACCTGTTTCATGATTTTCATAATAAAAAAGCGTCTGCTCACGCAGACGCTTTTTCGATTCATTTACGCATCATTCGACAGATGCAGTTTATCGAACGCATAGAACACAAGGCTCATGATCATGCCGACGATAGCAGCGAGGGTCATACCGGAGAGCGATACATCGCCCAGCGCCAGCGTCACGCCGGACAGACCGGTAACAAAGATAACCGAGGTCAGAATCATGTTGCGGTTCTTGCTGTAATCCACATGGTTGTCAACCAGAATACGCAGACCGGAGGTGCCGATCATGCCGTACAGCAGGAACGAGATACCGCCGATGACCGGACCCGGAATCGTCTGGATAAGTGCCGCCAGCGGGCCGACGAACGAGCAGATGATGCTCAGCACAGCCGCGCCGCCGATAACGCGCACGGAGTACACCTTGGTGATGGCCATAACGCCGATGTTCTCGCCGTAGGTGGTGGTCGGCACCGAGCCGATAAAGCCGGAGATCATAGTCGAGAAGTTATCCGCGAACAGCGAACGGTGCAGACCGGGATCCTTGAGCAGATCGCGGCCGATGACCTTGCCGGTAACCAGCTGATGACCGATATGCTCATTTGCGATAACCAGAATGACCGGAAGAATGATCAAAATCGCGTTGATGTCAAACTTCGGGGTCTGGAAATTCGGAATAGAGATAATGCTGGTGTGCAGCGCATCCACAATGGTCTCCATCTTGATAACGCCCGTGAACACACCCGCAATATAGCCGCAGATAATGGCGATCAAAATCGGGATAGTCGAGAAGAAGCCGCGGAACAGCACGCTGCCGAATACCGCAACGGCCAGCGTTACGAGGAACGTGATGACCGTGCCTCTCGTTACGCCACTACCGATAATACAGCCGGTTTCAGCCGCCGATCCTGCTAGCTCCAAGCCGATCAGCGCAACGACCGGGCCCATGGCTGCGGGCGGCAGAACGACGTTGATCCAGTCCGTGCCACACTTATAGATAATGAACGCGAGCACACAGCCGCACGCACCTACGACAACAAAGCCGCCGAGCGCATACTGATAACCCCAGTTTTTAATAACGATGGTCGCCGGAGCGATAAACGCGAACGACGAGCCGAGGTATGCGGGCGCCTTGCCCTTGGTGATGAGGATGAACAGCAGCGTGCCGATACCGTTCATGAACAGCACGATCGCCGGGTTCATCTTGAAGATGAACGGCACGAGCACGGACGCGCCGAACATCGCAAACATATGCTGGATGGACAGCGGCACGAGCAGGCGCGGCGGCACCTTTTCCTCTACCTGAATGATTCTGTTGCTTTGCATCGTTTTTTCATTCCCCCTAAAATATTTCTCTTTTACCAAAACCCGTCAGCGGAACAGATTTTTGATCTGCTCCATCCGGGCACACGTCATATTATACCCCATTTCATAGCCCCATTCCAGCTTTTTCACGTCTTTTTCAAAGCTGTTCAGCGATTTTTCCGGCTGAAGGAGTACGGTATCCTGCGGTTTGTTCTCCGCAAGGCGGTGACAGAAGCAAACTGTCTCGTTGTAGTGCTTGGCACGCTCAAGCAGCACCTTGGGCATTGCCGGATATTTGCGTTTCAGCCACTTTGCGGTGAACTGCACGCCGCGTCCAAGCGTTTTGCGGTAGCTTTCCGGCTGCGTAAGCACGATCAGATTGCGCTCGTTGCCGTCGTGCAGGCTGCGCAGAATCGGGATCGGGTCAGCCAGACCGCCGTCGTAATACGTTTCGCCGCCCATCTGCACCGGCGGAAAGTAGATCGGGATGGCGCAGGTCGCTCGCAGCATCGTGCACGGACGGTCCATACGCATGCCGTCGAGGTATTCGGCCTTGCCGGTCTTTGCATTGGTGACACCCACCAAATATTTACCCTGATATTTATGGAATGTGTCCCAGTCAAACGGCATAAGCTGGTTCGGGATGGTATCGAACACAAAATCCGTACCGAAGATGGAGTGGTCGTGCAGCAGGTTGCGCGCGCCGAAATAGCGCTTGTCGCCACGATACTGCCGCAGTATGTTAATGTTGCGCTCGCGCTGCCGCGAGAGATACGACGCCGCATAGGTGATGCCGGCGGACACGCCGATAACGTAATCGAACATGATGTCGTTGTCGAGCAGCGCGTCCATCACGCCGCAGGAGAATACCGGGCGGAAGGTGCCGCCTTCTAAGACTAAACCGGGCATAATTAACCTGCCTTTCCTGCTATTTTTCTGAAATCGAGAGAGTTTTCGTATTTTTCGACACACGCTGTCTGGTGCAGTAAAAATCCACGCTATTTTACAAAAAGACAGACCAACAATCGAAATCATCGGTCTGTCTTTCTGACGCTCAGCGGAAAACCGCCGAGTAAAATGCTATTGAATTAGCCGATCATCTTTGCGGTGCTTACCTTGATGCCGGGGCCCATGGTAGAAGCAACAACGCAGGAACGAACGTACTGACCCTTTGCAGCAGCCGGCTTAGCCTTGATGATAGCACCCATCAGAGCGTCGAAGTTGTCCTGCAGCTTCTCAGCGCCGAAGGAAGCCTTGCCGATCGGGCAGTGGATGATGTTGGTCTTGTCAAGACGGTACTCGATCTTACCAGCCTTGGACTCCTGAACAGCCTTGGTAACGTCCATAGATACGGTACCAGCCTTCGGGTTCGGCATCAGGCCCTTAGGACCAAGCACGCGGCCCAGACGGCCTACAACGCCCATCATGTCCGGGGTAGCGATAACTACGTCGAACTCAAAGAAGTTCTCCTTCTGGATGCGCTCCATCAGGTCCTCTGCACCAACGATGTCTGCGCCTGCAGCCAGAGCCTCGTCAGCCTTTGCGCCCTTAGCGAATACAGCAACGCGAACCTGCTTGCCGGTGCCGTGGGGCAGAACGATAGCGCCGCGAACCTGCTGGTCAGCGTGACGGGAGTCAACGCCCAGCTTTACGTGCAGCTCGATGGTCTCATCGAACTTAGCCTTCGCGGTGGAAACAACGGTGGAAAGCGCTTCAGCCGGATCGTACTGCTTGGTGCGGTCGATCGTCTTTGCGCTGTCTACATACTTTTTACCTTTATGCACAATAAATCCTCCTTAAGTGGTTAAGCGGGAACTTGAATAACCCTCCCACTGTATGCGGCAGATAGCCGCAGCTTCGTACAACAAATAAAAACCGGAGATTACTCCTCGACGGTGATACCCATCGAACGGGCGGTGCCCGCGATCATGCTCATAGCAGCCTCGAGAGAAGCGGCGTTCAGGTCGGGCATCTTGGTCTCTGCGATCTTCTGGCAGTCAGCCTTGGACAGCTTTGCAACCTTGGTCTTGTTCGGTACAGCAGAACCGGACTCGATGCCGCAAGCCTTCTTGATCAGAACCGGCGCCGGAGGCGTCTTGGTAACGAAGCTGAACGAACGGTCAGCATAAACCGTAATGATAACCGGAATGATCATGCCGGCATCGTTCTTGGTGCGCTCGTTGAATTCCTTGGTGAAAGCCATGATGTTTACACCGTGCTGGCCGAGAGCCGGACCTACCGGGGGAGCCGGGGTTGCCTTGCCTGCGGGAATCTGGAGCTTGATATAACCTACTACTTTCTGTGCCATGTTGAAAGGTTCCTCCTTCAAAAAATGTGGTGGCTGGCGAGTTCCTAATTGGCACGGAACTCTCCCACTTGCCGTAAATGCGGAAATCTATCTTCCGCTCATTGTCACTCGTCGAGAGTTTCAACCTGATCGAGCTCAAGCTCGACAGGGGTTTCGCGGCCGAACATGGAAACGGTTACGTTTACCTTGTTCTTATCCGGCTCAACCGACGATACAACGCCGATAAAGCCTGCCAGCGCGCCGTCGATAACGCGAACACTGTCGCCTGCGGCGTAGTTTACCTCGATCTCGCGCTTTTCCACGCCCATTGCGATGATCTCTTCCTCAGTCAGCGGAATCGGCTTAGAGCCGCCGGACTTGTCCTGACCCAGAAAACCGGTGCAGCCGCGCGTATTGCGGACCAGATACCAGGTTTCATCGGTCATGATCATCTTAACGAGCACGTAGCCCGGGTACAGCTTGCGCTCTACCTCGCGGCTTTTGCCGTCCTTTACCTCAACGACCTTCTCGGTCGGGATGTTGACGGCTTGGATCAGGTCATGCAGCTTGCGGTTTTCGACCGCTTTTTCGATCGAAGAGGCTACCTTGTTTTCGTAGCCGGAGTACGTATGAACAACGTACCATTTTGCAGCGTCTGACATTGTTGCCTCCTTTTAAGTTAGGCGGCGAAATGTTTAAGCAGCGTCTGGACACCAAGACCGAATACGATGTCAAGCACCCAGATGAAAATGCCGATGATGACTACGCAGGCGATAACGACCAGCGTATTATTCGTCGTCTGCTCACGGGTGGGCCAGACGATCTTACGGCATTCGCTCTTCAATTCGCGGAACCACTTGCCGATACGAGCAAAGAGACCGGGCTTTTTCGCTTTGGTTTCTTCAGCCATTAAGCTACTTCCTTTCCCTTACTTCGTTTCGCGGTGAAGCGTGTGCTTCCGGCAGAAACGGCAGTACTTGTTCATTTCCAGACGATCCGGATCATTCTTCTTGTTCTTCATTGTGTCATAGTTTCTCTGCTTGCACTCGGTGCAGGCCAGCGTGATCTTTACGCGCATAGATAACGGCACCTCCTTTTAATATCTCGCTTCGTTTCCGTATCCCTGTGACACGGCTTGAAGCTAATTGCCTCCCTCTGTCAGCGTTCCGACGTCAACTTTTCAGACACACGAAAAATAGGCGCAAAAAAAGAACCTGCATAGGTGTTTTTAGTATAGCATGTGAGCGATTTACGGTCAAGCATTTTTTCTGAAAAAGTGCTGATTATTTTCGTTTTTTATGGTATACTCAGGGTAATCACACGGGCAGAAAACACCGATTTGAAAAACTGCCCAAGAAACAGGAGTATGACTATGCGTATTTTGGGCATTGATTACGGAGACGCCCGCACCGGCCTTTCGATCTCCGATCCTTCCGGCTTTCTTGCCGGCTCGCCGAGCGTGATCCATGAGTGGAATTACGCCAAGCTGGTGGACAAGCTGGTGGCCTTCATTCAGGAAAACAAGATTGAGGAGATCGTCCTCGGCCACCCGAAGAACATGGACGGCACAGTTGGCCCTCGTGCCGAGAAGTGCGAGACTCTGGCGAAGGAGCTGGAGGAGCGCACCGGACTGCACGTTGTGCTGTGGGACGAGCGCCGCACGACGGTCGCCGCACACGAAATCCTGCACCGCAGCGGCAAAAAAGAGAAAAAACACCGTCAGAACGTCGATGCAGTCGCGGCAACGCTTATCCTGCAGGGCTATCTGGATTTTAAGCGCCGCCAGTGATTTCCGGTATATCTATTTATATAGTATCCTTTTTCGGCACCTGTTTCCCGCAGGTGCCGTTTGCTTTTCCAACAACTTCTTTCGATAAGAAACATTTCTTGACGGTTTGGCTTTTTTCTGCTACAATAAGAAAAACTTCAATACTTTACCGTGTGCAAGTCCCGCTGCATGCGGTTTTTGTTTCTAAGGAGAATGATACATGTCTATTCTTTTCAGCCTGCTCACAAACCCGGTCACGATATCCGTACTGGTGCTCTGTGTTCTGTGCCTGACCGGTTTGAATGTGCTGCTGTCCATGCTCATCGCGTGCATCATCGGCGGCGTGGCCGGCGGTATCCCGCTGCTGAACGCGCCCGAGGGCACGCAGACCGTCATGCAGCTGCTGACCGGCGGCTTTGCCAGCAACGCCACGACTGCGCTGGCGTACATCCTGCTCGGCACGTTTGCCACCTGCATCGCCACGACCGGTCTGGCCGATATTCTGTCGAAAAAGCTGTCGCGCCTGCTCGGCGGACACAAGCTGGCGCTCATTGGTGTGCTGACGCTCGTTGCCTGCCTGTCGCAGAACCTCATTCCGGTGCATATCGCATACATCCCGATTCTCGTGCCGCCGCTGCTCGGCATGATGAACCGTATGCGGCTTGACCGGCGTGCCGTTGCGTGTGCGCTGGCGTTCGGCCATAAAGCGCCATATATCACCATTCCGTTTGGTTTCGGATTGATTTTCCAGCGCGTTATCGCGGATAATCTGAGTGAAAACGGTCTTTCTGTAACGGTCAAGGACGTTACCGCCGCCAACTGGAGTATTGGCGTTGCCATGCTGATCGGTCTGTTCATCGCCGTATTTGTCCTGTACCGCAAGCCGCGGGACTACCACGACATTGAAGCAGACACCTCCGCTGCCGAGGTAATTTCGGAAAAGCTCGAGTACCGCCATTATGTCATGCTTGCCGCCGCGATTGTTGTCGCAGTCGTGCAGGTTATCAGTCAGGATCTGGCGCTTTCCGCGCTGTGCGGCCTGATCATCATCATCGTGTTCCGCGCTATCAAATGGAGTGACATTGACGAGCAGATCGAGGGCGGTATCCGTCTGATGGGCCAGATTGCCATTATTATGCTGGTGGCAGGCGGCTACGCCTCAGTCATCAAGGCCACCGGCGGCATTGACGCGCTCGTAAACGCCGGTATTTCCGCCGTAGGCGGCAGCAAGGTTGTCGCTGCGATTGTCATTACACTCATCGGCCTGCTGGTGACGATGGGCATCGGCACCTCGTTCGGCACTGTGCCCGTGCTCGCTGTGCTGTTCGTGCCGATGTGCAGCTCGCTTGGGTTCTCCACTCCGGCTACCATCCTGCTCATTTCGGCCGCCGCTGCCCTTGGCGATGCAGGTTCGCCCGCATCCGATACCACGCTCGGCCCAACCTCCGGTCTCAACGCCGACGGTCAGCACGACCATATCCGCGATACCTGTATCCCAACGTTTATCGCGTTTAATATTCCGATTATGATCTGCGCGATTTTGATGTCGCAGGTGCTGTAAAATAACACCCCTGCAATAATATTAAGGTTTAAGGCGCGGCCTCCAGCTGCGCCTTTTCTCCGCCGTAACGATAAAAAACGCTCGAGATTACTCGAGCGTTTGAGGCTGTCGCGAAACTACAGTTTCGTCGACAAGCAGGAACGGATTGTAGACCGTTCCAAAGTCGTCCGAAAGTTCCTATACAGAAACTTTCTCCCTCCAGAAGTTCAAAAAGGGTGATACATGCTCCCCCTTTTTGAGCATTTGCAGAGCTAATGCTGTTTCATGCGCGCTGCCGCGCGAAATGCTGAAAAATGCTGACCATACGACTTTTTCGACAGACTGAAACGCTCGAGATTACTCGAGCGTTTTTTATTTTATCCACAGCAATGTGGATAACTTGGTGGAAAGCTACTCCGTCTTTCCAGCCAGAATTTCCGCAATATCGTCAACCAGCTGTTCCCAATCATCCTCGGTGCCCTCGGTCTGCAGAAATCCGGTGCCCATATCGTTGACAAAGGCGTGTCCGATGTCGATATAACTGTCGTAATCCGGCTCATGATAGCCGTATTCCGTGCCGAGCAGCACGATTTCGTCGCATTCATCGCCCTGCAGGTGCGCCATCGCTACATTGAGAAAGCCGTTTTCCGCCATGCTGTCATCATCGTCCGGCGCCGCCCATGCACGCTCCCAGTATTCGTCCTCATCCTCGTTGAACAGGCCGTCCTTGTAATAGTCCAGCTCACGCCGAATGCTCTGCTTGAGAAAATTTCGGTCCATGTTGTTCGCTCCCCTTTTCTCTGTTCTGCGACTTTATTATAGCATGTGCAACTCGTTTTTCAAGTCGGTAAATTATCCACAAACTTGTGGACAAATTTGTGCGCAATTCCTTTTCATACACGCTCCGCTGTGCTATACTGCTGACAGAACCATCAGGCGAACCGAGGGACCCAGCATGACAACATTAGGCATTGACATCGGCACCACAACAATCAGCGCGGCTGTGCTCGAGGACGAGCAATTCCTCGCCAGCGAAACGCGGGCAAACGGTGCCTTTATTCCGTCTGCACTGGCGTGCGCACGCGAGCAGGACGTGGAAAAGATCACGCAAACCGCACTTTCTGTTATCGAAACGCTGTTTGAACGCTATCCGGATATTCATTCCATCGGCGTGACTGGGCAAATGCACGGCATTCTGTATGTGGATGCGGACGGTAACGCCGTCAGTCCGCTGTACACCTGGCAGGATGCACGCGGCAGCCTGCCGCACAGCAAAACCGAAAGCTGGGTGCAGTATCTCACGCGCGTGACCGGATACCTTGCCGCGGCAGGCTACGGTCTGGCAACGCACGCGTACAACCTTGCCGCCGGACTTGTGCCGCCCGCCGCCGTCACCTGCTGCACCATCGGTGACTACCTTGCCATGCGGCTGTGCGGATTGGCTGCGCCGCGCATGGATGCCAGCAATGCCGCAAGCATCGGCTTTTTCGACGCGGAACGCCGTGCTTTCGACCAAAACGCTCTGCAAAAAGCCGGTATCGACCCGAACTTTGTCCCGCAGCTTGCTGCCGAGCCGGTAATCGGGCACTTCCAAAATGCGGCTGTCTGTGCCGCCATCGGTGACAATCAAGCCAGCTTTCTGCGCTCGGTGCGCAACAAAACCGCTGAAATGCTCGTGAATGTCGGCACCGGCAGTCAGTTTTCCGTGTTCACGCCGCACTATCTGCAGGCAGACGGCTTGGAGACCCGCCCCATGCCGGGCGGCGGCTATCTTCTGGCCGGTGCTTCGCTGTGCGGCGGACGCGCTTACGCGCTGCTCGAGCAGTTTTTCCGCTCCACCGCGTCCATGCTCGGCACGGAAGTGCACAGCTGCTATAACGCAATGGCGCGTCTGCTAAATGAAAATCCGCGTCCGGATGATGTGCCTGCCGTCTGCACCCTGTTTGAAGGCACGCGCACGGACAGCAGCCTGACCGGCAGTATTTCCGGTCTTACAACGCATAATTTCACGCCTTTACACCTGATTTACGGCGTGATGGACGGCATGGCCGACGAGCTGCACCGCATGTACACCGCATACCGTCAGGCCGGCGGTACGCCGAAAAGGCTGATCGGCTCGGGCAACGGTCTGCGGCAGAACCGGTATCTGCAGCAGCGCTTTGAGACTGCCTTCGGCTGTCCGCTCACGCTGTCCGATGGCCGTGAGGAAGCTGCCGCAGGTGCGGCACAGTTCGCTGCGGAGCAGCAGATTTGACAGCAGCAAGATTATTGAACAAGTCGTATCATCAATATTTTGAATTTCGCGCGTTAGTGCGCATGAATAGCGTTTGCTTTGCAAATGCCAAAAAGTCAGGGCGTGTACCTGCAGGGTTCGGAAAGGATGGAATGCTATGCAAGCCTTCAAAAAAGTCGATATGGAAAGCTGGCCTCGCCGTGAGCACTACCGCTACTATACCGAGGCTCTCAAGGTCGAATTCAACATGACGGCGCCGGTGGATGTGCAAAACCTGCTCCGTTTCTGTCATGCACACGGCTGTAAATTCTACGCAACGGCGATTTACTGCGTCACCAAGGCGCTAGGCCGCATCGAGAACTTCCGCATGTTCAAAAACGCGGACGGCGAACTCTGTGTCTGGGATAAAATCGTGCCGAATTTCACATTCTTTCATCCGGATGACTGCACGTTTTCCGACTGCTGGACGGACTTTTCCGAGGATTTCCCCACGTTTTACAACGCCATTACCGCAGATATGGAGACCTATAAGGATGTCAAGGGCATCAAGACCAAGCCGAACCAGCCTGCGAATTTCTACTGCGTATCCTGTACGCCGTGGACGGCGTTTACCGGCTGCGGCAGCCGCGTCGCGGACGGACAGCCTGCATACTTCCCCATCGTTGTCATGGGCAGGTATGAAAAATGCGGCGACAAGGTCCATATGCCGGTCAATATCACCATCGCACATGCGGTAGCAGATGGATACCACGCCGGTTTGTTCTTCCGGTATCTGCAGGAAGAACTCGATTCCTTGCGCTAACTATACAAAAATCCACGCTCTTCTTTGTGAAGAGCGTGGATTTTCTTATTCATTCTGTCCAAATATTGCCCCGTCCAGCATCAGCACATCCTCCATCGGAATCACCGTGCCGTCTGTCAGGGTCAGCCGTCGCGCGAATTCATCCGCCTTTTTGACCACACCGGAAACTGTGCGGTATGCACCGCCGGATTTGCGTTCATCCGGCACAAAATAGGTGATCTCCACCTCGGGTTCTGCATCAAGCACGGAAAGCAGCAGCTGATACCGCTCGTTGAGCGCGGTCAGCATGGTCTCATCCAGCTCGATTTGACGGTCGGTCAGCCGCGCTGTCTCACGGATAACACCGGCATATCCGGTCAGCGCCGCAAACGGTGAAAACTGCGCCGCACGGTCGCTTATAGGCATCTGCGGACGGGTTGGGGAGACATGATGCGGCAGATTCATAATCCCGGCGTATTTTCGATTGTCTATTGCGGACATGCTTCACCTGCTTTCTTCGACTGCGTTTCGTCCAGAAAAATCCACAGCAGCTCATGTGCGTCTGCGGAACTCCGGTCGGCCATGGTGATTTTGAGATGTACCCGGCTGCCGTCCCGTATCCGATAGGTCATCTTCAGCGAACCATGCGCCGCAATCTGCTCCTCTATATAGCTGTAATCCAGCAGTTTTGCAAATTCGTCATGATACTCCGGGTGGACCAGTTCGCGGCAGTACTCACGCACGGAAGACATAAACGCATGATGATTATTCTCCAGCATGGTCTTAAAATACGGCGGAACATAGATATACCGACAGGTATCCTGCTTGGTATTGACCATGTACACTCCCCTGTAAAGCGGTGCAATCGCCTGCAGAAAACGGGTGACATCCTGCTTTTTGATGCGCAGCTGCTCCAGCTTGTCGTCGATGATACGCATTTGACGGATACCGCCGTTATTGCGGTAAAACTCCATCTTGTCATGCCGCATGGCCGTTTCAGCCTGATTGACCGTCTCGTTCAGCGTCTGTCTGTCCATGCTCTCAGACACGCCGACCGAGACCTCATACCCCATCTCACGGATTGTGTCGCAGAACGCCGCAAGGCTTTCTGCAAGCTCCTCCGGCTGACGCGCCGGACACAGCAGGACAAACTCGTCACCGCCGATACGATACGCGCAGTCATCCGGGAAATACTTTCGAATCCCGTCCGCAATCGAGCGCAGCATGTGGTCTCCGGCCTCATGTCCCAAGTGGTTGTTGATCTCATGCAGGCCGACGGCATCCATATAAATGCAGGTCAGCCGCGCATAATTCGCCAGCTGAAAGACCTTGAGGTCGTGCTCGTACTTGCAGCGCGTGTACAAATGGGTCAGCACATCATGATTATAATAGTCCTCGGAATGATCGGCTGTATGGTGCGACAGCTGCAGTTCCTCTTCACCGAGCACGATGGGCTGACCGTTCTCACCGTTCTTAAGTGAAAGCGTGATTTCCATATTTTCATCCAGAATCATATCATCCGGATATCGTTTTTCCAAATATTCCGCTACCAGACGCAGGACATTTCCGGCGTGATAGCCTTTTTCGCAGATAATTTTCATTTGCCTTCTCCGTATGCAGCTGCCTTGCGGCTTCGCAATCCTTCCAGAAAAGATATATTTCCCATATTATTATGAATATATTATATTTCCTTTGATTGCCATATACAAGGATGACTGCCTGAAATGTCGAATTTTCGACACAGAACGTCCGTGAAGAGGCAGAATCAGGCAATAATATATTTACATTGCCTTAGCATGTTTTTCCGATTATGCGTTATGCCCGCCGATTTTTCCGTTTCGCTCGATGGCAGTCGCGCCTTTCTCGAGGTTCATGCCCTTGAGCAGCGCGTTTTTGCCGTATTTGCTCTTGATGGCGAGCGCTGCCTGCTGCAGCTTTCGCTCCCGCTCGAGTGCAGCCTGCTCTGCCCTCCTGCGTTCCTGCTCAGCGGCGTAGTCGGTGAACAGGTCAAGCTGCTCACACCGAGCCGGCTGGGGCGCGTCAGATTCCGGAATGGCATGATTTGCCACCAGATACATGCGCCGGATGAGCAGATTCGGGTCGATAATGCGGTCGAACAGCACGGTCGCTGCGTCCATGAGCTTTTGTGTAGACGAGGTCAGTTCTCCGAGGCTATGCGTACCGTGTGCAGATTTGGGCAGCGTGCGCCCGTAGCGATCGGTCTCGGTCCTGCCGTGGTAGTTAATCCGCCGTGCCGGATCGTTCAGGTTATCAATATCGTACCCGACAGTCAGCACAAGCCGGTCGGTGACCAGGCCCTTGCTCACCAGATCGAGTACCAGCTGATCCGCCATTTCGCGGACAACCAGACGTGCCTTGTCCGCTGTATACGGACACGCGAGCACCTGCCCGGTGCTGATGCTGTTGGTGCTCGGCTTGTAGGCTTTGATATCTGCGACCGTGCACGGCTCCCATCCCCACGCATGGTCGATGAGCAGCTCCGCATTTTTACCGAACAGCTTATACAGCAGATCCTCGTTTTTCTCCGAGCACAGCGCGATATCGCCCATGGTGCACATGCCGTACTGCTCGAGTTTTTTCGCGGTGCCTCGTCCCACGCGCCAGAAATCGGTGAGCGGCTGATATGACCACAGCTCGTGCCGGAATCTGCGCTCGTCCAGTTCGGCAATACGCACGCCGTCGCGGTCGGCGGGAACGTGCTTGGCGACAATATCCATCGCCACCTTGCACAGAAACAGGTTGGTGCCGATGCCCGCCGTGGCCGTGATGCCGGTGGTGTTCAGCACATCGAGAATGATTTTCCGCGCCAGCTCACGCGCGGTCAGGCCGTAGGTCTCAAGGTAGCCGGTCACGTCCATGAATACCTCGTCAATAGAGTACACAACCATGTCCTCCGGCGCGACATATTTCATGTAAATGGCATAAATCCGGCTGCTGTACGCCATATAATGCGCCATATGCGGCGGTGCGATGATGAAATCCATCGCAAGAGACGGGTTTTCCCGCAGTTCCGCAGCAGAGTAAGACGCGCCGGTGAATGTATGCCCGGGCGCACGGCGCTGCCGCTCGGCATTGACCTGCTTAACGCGCTGACGTACCTCAAACAGCCGTCCGCGGCCGGAAATGCCGTAGCTTTTCAGCGACGGCGTGACTGCCAGACAGATGGTCTTGTCCGTGCGGGTCTCGTCCGCGACAACAAGGTGCGTGTCGAGCGGATCGAGGTCACGCTCCCGGCACTCCACGGAGGCATAAAAGGATTTCAGGTCGATGGCAAGGTAGGTGTGGGATCGCATGGTTATGCCTCCTTTCAGCGTGTCAGTCAATCAGATAATGATTTTGTATCAGATATTGGATATTCGGGTTATCCATAGATAATTTTCCGGTAACACAGCTCAAATAAGCAAGTAATATTTGTAAATGTGTTCTATATAAGGTTACGGATAGATAATTATCGTTTATCGCATAATTCATCTATCCTTATTATTTGTAAAATACACTGTAATTTTACCCTTTTTAAGAGAACACCGTCAAGAAAAACCGTCCTCTCCTCCCAGTATTCCGCGAGCCTGTGGATAAATTATGGTCTTCCGTGCTCTATTGTGCTATACTATCCACAGAACATCCCCAAAAGGAGGAACTTTATTATGGTACAAGTGAATGCGATCGGTGACGCATGTCCGATTCCGGTCATCAAAACACTGCACGCGCTGCAGGATTTAAACGGTGCGGGCACGGTGCAGACGCTGGTAGATAATGAAATTGCGGTGCAGAACCTGACCCGCCTTGCGGAGAGCAAAGGCTGCTCGATCACGACCGAAAAACGCTCGGACAAGGAGTTCTGCGTGACGATCACGACCGAAAACACCGTCGGCAAGGCAGAAGCCGATGAGCAGATTGCCTGCACCGTACCGGCGGCGCAGAAAAAGACGGTCGTTGTCATTTCCGCCGACCACATGGGCGAGGGCGACGAGGAGCTGGGCCGCATTCTCATCAAGGGCTTTATTTTTGCGCTCACCCAGCAGGAGCACCTGCCGAGCACGATTCTGTTCTACAACGGTGGCGCACGCCTGACCTGCGAAGACTCGGCATCGCTCGAGGATCTGAAAAACCTGGCATCGCTCGGTGTGGAGATTCTGACCTGCGGTACCTGTCTCAACCACTACGGCCTGACCGACAAGCTGGCAGTCGGTGACGTGACCAACATGTATGTCATCACAGAGAAGCAGATGCAGGCCGACCTCATTCTGCGCCCGTGATGCGGCGCAAACGGCCGTTTGCGGTCATCGCGTTCGCGTCCACCGAGCAGGCACTCGCGGCAGAAGCCATGTTCACGCAGCGCGGTCTGCCCGGGCGCATGATCCCCATTCCCTCTCAGGTGAGCGCAGGCTGCGGATTGGCATGGAAGGCCGAAACAAGCGAGGAACAGGCGCTCCTCAACGCTCTGCGTGAAACCGGCATCGGATTCGAGACACATGCTCTCGTCGAACTGTTCGACTGACGGAGGAAATCATGATTTATCTGGATAACGCAGCGACCACGCTGCACAAGCCGCCTGAAGTCGCAGAGGCGGTCAAAAACGCCATTCTTACCGCAGGAAATGCATCGCGCGGCGCACACGGCGTGTCGCTTTCCGCGTCGCGCATGGTATTCAAAACGCGGAGTCAGCTGGCGAAGCTGTTCGGCTGTCCGCGTGCGGACCATGTTGTGTTCACCGCAAACTCCACCGAGGCGCTGAATATTGCAATCTACGGTCTGTTTTCGTCCGGCGATCACGTCATCTCGACCGATCTGGAGCACAATTCCGTGCTCCGTCCGCTGTATGATCTGCAGACGCGCGGCGTATCGGTGGATTTTGTACCAGCGGACCGTCAGGGCAATATCCGCTATGAGGATATGGAACACCTGTTCCGGCCGGAAACCAAGGCCGTTGTCTGCACGCATGCATCCAATCTGACCGGAAACCTGCTCGACATCGCCAAAATCGGTGCAATGGCGCACGCACACGGTGCGCTTCTGGTCGCAGACGCATCACAGACGGCAGGTGCGGTACCGATCGACATGCAGCGCATGAACATTGACGTGCTCTGCTTCACCGGCCACAAGGGCCTGATGGGTCCGCAGGGAACCGGCGGCCTGTGCATCCGGCCAGGTGTAGAGCTTCGGCCGCTGCTCCGCGGCGGCACCGGCATTCACTCCTACGACCGCGAACAGCCGCAGGCGTATCCTGCACGGCTCGAGGCGGGCACGCTCAATACGCACGGCATCGCCGGACTGCATGCCGCGCTGAAATTTATCGAAAAACAGACCGTGCAGATCATCGGAGCACACGAACGCGCACTCATGCGGCGGTTTTACGACGGTGTGAAGGACCTTGACGGCGTGATCGTCTACGGCGATTTCTCCCGGTCGGAACGTGCGGCTGTTGTCGCGCTTAACATCCGCGATTATGACTCCGCCGAGGTCGCGGACGCGCTGTTTGCCGATTATGACATCGCCACACGCGCCGGTGCACACTGTGCGCCGCGCATGCACGAGGCGCTCGGCACCGTGCAGCAGGGCGCGGTGCGCTTCAGCTTTTCGTATTTCAACACGGAAAATGAGGTCGATACCGCAATTGCCGCCGTGCGGGAGCTGGCGGAGTAATCCTGCATTTTCCCCAAAGGAGCCTTACCTATGAGCAACCAGCTTGCCGTGCTGTTCCCCGGCATCGGCTACCATATCGACAAACCGCTGCTGTATTACAGCGCAAAACTTGCACGCGCACGCGGCTACGACCTGCTCGCGGTGCAGTATCCGGCTCTGCCGACCGGTTTGAGAGGCCATGCCGAAAAAATCGAACAGGCTGTGCAGACCGCGCTTTCTGCCGCAGAGGAACAGCTTGCCGCCATCGACTGGACCGCTTACGACCGCGTTTTCTTCCTCTCGAAAAGCATCGGCACTGCGATTGCCGCACGGTATGCTGTTCAGCACAACATTCATCCGCGGCAGGTATACTACACGCCGATTGAACAGGCCCTGCCCTATCTCGACCCGACCGGCATCGCCTTTCACGGCACCGCCGATCCGTGGGCGGATACCGAGATGATCACGAACGGCTGCCGGAAGATCGGCATTCCGCTCTATCTGACCGAAAACGCCAACCACTCAATGGAAACCGGCGATACCTTGCACGATATTTTTATTCTGCACGATATTATGGATGAAACCGCACACTGGATGGATTCTCCGACGTGACCGCCGTTTTCCGTTTACTTTTTCCGCCCTCTATGATAAAATAGACTATCATAATGAGGAAGTATGTCTATGAGAAAAAATGTACTCGAATATTTGGAATCCTCTGCCCGAATGCACGCGGACAAGCCTGCGTTCTGCGATGAGAACCGCGTGTTCACCTTCGGCGAGCTGCTGAAGGCCGCACAGGGTCTGGGCACGCACCTTGCCGTAACCGTCGATACACTGCACAAGCCGGTCGCGGTTTTGATCGGCCGCACGGCCGAAAGCGTGGCCGCGATGCAGGGTGTGCTGTATGCGGGCGGCTGCTACGTTCCGATTGACGACCATATGCCGGAAGCGCGTATCCGCCGTATTTTTGAGCAGATCCATCCTGTTGCCATCGTCTACGCCGAGGGCAACCGCAAGCAGGCCGAGCCGCTTGCCGACTGTGCCCCGCTCATCTCGATGGACGAGGGCTTTGCAGCACCGGCTGACGCAAACCTGCTGCAGTCCATCCGTGAGAGCGTACTGGATATCGACCCGGTGTACCTGCTGTTCACCTCGGGTTCGACCGGTGCGCCGAAGGGAATCGTCATTCCGCACCGTGCGGTCATTGACTTCACCGACTGGATGAGCGAGTTCTGCGGCTACACCGAGCATGACATTTTCGGCAATCAGGCGCCGTTTTACTTTGATCTTTCGTGCAAGGACCTGTACCAGACCCTTTCGCTCGGTGCAACCTGCCATATTTTCTCGAAAAAGCTGTTCACCTTCCCGATGCTGCTGCTCAAGGAGATGGAGCGTGTCGGCGTGACCGCCATCAACTGGGCCACCAGCGCGTTCCACTTTGTGGCAAGCTCGGGTGCGCTGAGCAAATGTGCGCCGCCCACGCTGCGCAAGGCCGCTCTCGGCGGTGAAGCGCTGCAGGCGCGCTATGTCAATGCGTGGAAGGCCGCGATTCCGGGTCTCGAGGTTGTCAATATGTACGGACCGACCGAGACCACCGTGGACTGTGCCGCATTCCATCTCACCCGCGATTACCGCGACGATGAAGCTATTCCGATCGGCAAAGCCTGCCGCAATATGCAGATTATACTGCTCGACAAGGACGGCAAGCCCGTTCCGGACGGCGAGGCCGGTGAGATCTGCGTGCGCGGCAGCGGACTGGCCAGCGGCTACTTCGGCAACTGGGAAAAGACCAACGAATGCTTCATCCAGAACCCGACAAACCCGTATTTTCGCGATATTCTGTACCGCACGGGCGATATCGCCGTCAAGAAGGACGACGGTCTGCTGTATTTCCTGTCGCGGCAGGACGGCCAGATCAAGCACATGGGCTACCGCATCGAGCTTGGCGAAATCGAGACCGCGCTGCACAGCGTGGACGGCATCGCCGCAGCAGCCTGCCTGTTCGACCGCAACCGCGACCGCATTGTCTGCATCTACGAGGGCGAACCGGATGCCGCGGCACTCGCGCGTGCCATGCGCAGGCTGGTGCCCAAGTACATGCTGCCCAACATCTACGAAAAGCTGGACGCACTGCCGATGAACGCCAACGGCAAAATCGACCGCGTCAAGCTGAAGGAGCAATTTATCCATGCGGAAGATTGAGAATTTCGCACAGATTTCCGATCTGCTGAACGCACAGTTCAAGAAAGGCGTCATTACCAACAACTTTCTGCGCGGTGACGACTACACGCGCGAAATCGCGAACGGACTGTACATCCACGAGGCAGGCGGCGCACTGCTGCTGTTCCGCGAACGCGGCGACCACCTTGTGATGACGTTTTATCTGCATCCGAACGCGGTGCTTTCCCTGCCGGAGACGGACAGGCCGGTTGTGACCGAGCTGTCCTGCCGCGCGAAAGACGCGGAGGCGATGGCCAATGCCGCCGAGCAGTTCTGCGCTCTCGGTTTTCGTGAGGTGCTGCGCCGCACGCGGCGCACCCGCAAACCGGAAGCATTTCCGGTGGAAACAACCGCAGTTCCTGCAAAGCCGGAGGATTTCGAGGATATTTCCCGCTTTTTAAGCGAGCACTTCTCCGCTCTCACCGGCTGTCTGCCGACTGCGGACGATCTGCGCGAAAACCTCGCAAACGGTCAAACCGTTATCACCCGGGACGAAAAAGGTGTTTCCGGTGTGCTGCATTTTGCGGTTTCCCGCGCCTCGACCGAGATTCGGCACCTTGCCGTGCGTGCGGACTGCCGCGGAAAAGGTCTCGCCGGCGAGCTGCTCACCGCGTATCTTGCGGCAACGGACGGTGCAAAAAGTCAGGTATGGGCGCGGACCGGCAATGCTCCTGCCGAGCATTTTTACGAACAACACGGCTATCGGCCCGACGGATGGACTTCCGCCGTGCTGCAATATAATTAAAGGAGAAATCGACCATGAGAGAAAAAATTATCGAAATTCTGAATGAGATCTGCCCGGGCAACGACTTTGAGAACGAAACTGCCATCATCGACGACGGCATCATCGATTCCCTCGACATCGTAGCCGTTATTTCCGAGCTGATGGAGGAGTTTGACGTTCAGCTGGGTGTCAACGACCTGACGCCGGAGAACTTCAACTCGGTTGACGCCATCGTTGAACTGATCGAGAACGCGCAGGAATAATGGCTTTTACTTCCGCTTCGTTTATCGTACTCACCATCGCGAGCGTGCTGCTCTACTACATCGTACCGAAAAAGGCACAGTGGTGCATCCTGCTGCTGGCGAGTGCGGCATTTTACATGGCCGGCTCGGTCAAGGCGTTTGCGTGGGTGGTTCTGGTAGCCGGAATGACCTGGGTAACCGGACTCATTCTCGGACGCTATAACGCCATCAAGCCTGCTGACAAGGCGCAAAAGGCCCAAATACAGCACAAAAAGAAGCAGATCGCGGTAATTTGCGCGGTCTGCTGTTTTGGCTTGCTCTACGCGATGAAATACTGGAATTTCACGCTCGAGCTGCTGCCGTCCACGCTCGGCAACCACATTCCCCGATGGGATTTTGTCGTGCCGCTCGGTCTGTCGTTTTTCATTTTCCAGTCCATGAGCTACGTCATTGACGTGTACCGCGGCAAATATGCGCCCGAGCGCAATCCGCTGCGCTACGGTCTGTTCGTATCGTTCTTCCCGCAGATGGTGCAGGGACCGATCAGCCGTTTCGATCAGCTGGCGCCGCAGCTTACCGCAGAGCGCAAGCTGTGCTGGGATGACCTGCAGATCGGCATTCAGCTGGCGCTCTGGGGTTACTTCAAAAAAATCGTCATCGCCGACCGCGCGGCTGTTCTGGTAAACAACGTCATCATGGAGAACTGTCCCTACGGCGGCGCTGTCATTGCGCTCGGTATTCTGTTTTACTGCATTCAGCTGTACTGCGATTTTTCTGGCGGCATCGACATCACACGCGGCGTCGCGCGCATGTTCGGCATCGATATGACGCTCAACTTCCGCCGACCGCTGTTTTCCACCTCGCTCACCGACTACTGGCGCCGCTGGCACATCACACTCGGTGCGTGGATGCGCGACTATGTGTTCTATCCTCTGGCGTTTTCCAAGCCGTTCGGCAAGCTCGGCAAGTGGGCGCGCAAGCATTTCAAGGGCATGATGGGCAAGATCTGTGCCACCTCGACCGCTACGTTTATCGTGTATTTGATCATCGGCATCTGGCACGGCGCCAACTTCCGCTACATTGCGTTCGGCCTGTGGAACGGTATCCTCATTACCGCTTCCCTGCTGATGGAGCGCCGCTTCCTTTCGTGGAAGGAAAAGCTGCACATCAACGACAAATCGACCGGCTGGCGCATCTTTATGACCGTCCGCACGTTCGGACTGGTGTTTATCGGCCGTTATTTCACCCGTGCACCGCGTCTCAAGACTGTATTCACGCTGCTCGGAACGACCGTACTGCACCCGCATTTCAGTGAGTTTTCGTCGGTTGTGCCGACGCTTGGACTGGGTATTTCCGACTTTATCATCATTTTTGTCGGCATTCTCATCGTCCACGGCGTGGAGTTCTTTGAGGAACGCGGCACGGATGTGCAGGCGTGGCTCAACGAGCGCCCGGCGCTCATGCAGCTGACCGTGCTGACCGTTTCGCTCGTGGTCCTGCTGCTGTTCGGCATTTTCCGTGCCGGATACATCTCGTCCGAGTTCATCTACAAGCAATTTTAAGGAGGCAGAGCATGAACGCAAAAAAATGGGTGCTTTCTCTGCCCGTTATCGTGCTGATCCTGACCGCACTGCTGGCCGGATTCAACTACGTCACCGACCCGTTCGGCGCGTTCGGCGACCGGTTTATGCAGTGGTTTTCGTATGACGAGACCAACAACCCGCGTGCGGCGAAAATCTCCTATCTCGAGCAGCACCATGACGAGTACGACTCGTATTTCCTCGGCTGCTCGTCCACCAGCTCGCTGCCGACCGAGTCGTTTAACGAGATGCTGAACGCCAGATTCTACAACATGATCATGTACGGCGCGGATATGAAGGACTGCGAAAAGATTGCAAACTACCTGATCGACAACTACACGGTCAAAAATCTGGTGCTGAATGTGTATCTGGACAACGGACTGACCTACGATGATGAGTCCAACAAGCTGACCCACAGTCTGCACTACAAAACCGACCCGGATATGTCCGCGCTGTCGTATTACTCGCGGTTTCTCCTCGCGGACCCGCGGTACGGCTATCAGAAGCTGGTGAACAAGAAGAAAGACACGCTCATGCCGCAGTCGTTCGACGTATTCGACGAGCAGACCGGCGCGTATGACAAGCGCGTGCGTGATGTAGAGCCGATCAGCTCTACCGCGGATTATCTGAACGCCTATCCGGTATTCACCAATTATCCCAACCACGAGCCGCTGCACCTGTACAAGACCGAAGCCTGCATGCAGTCGGTGGCCGCAATCCGCAAGGTTTGCGAGGAAAACGGCGTCAATCTGATTGTGCTGACCGCTCCGGTGTACACCGACTATTACAAGAACTTTTACGACGAGGATATCACGAATTTCTACGAATCTCTTGCCAAAGTGACCGATTACTGGGATTTTTCGTCCTCGTCTGTCAGCAGCGAGCCACGCTTCTTCTACGACAGCACGCACTTCCGCAACAACATTGGCGAGATGATGGCAACCCGCATTGCCGAGAAGGAGTATCCCGACTTTACGCCTGCTATCACCGCAATTCCGTCGGATTTCGGCACTTATGTGACCCCTGACACGCCGCATGACTATTTCACGCAGCGTCCTGCACCGCGCACGGACAACGATACCGCCGTTAAGGTTCCGGTGCTGACGTGGCACCAGTTGACCGAGAAGGTCAGCGGCTCGGCTACCATTTCGCCGGAGGCGTTCCGCAAACAGATTCAGGCGCTTTCCGATGCCGGCTTCAACGCGATTTCGCTCGAGCAGCTGCGCGATTACGTCTACAATGGTACACCGCTGCCCGAGAAACCCATCGTCCTCACGTTTGATGACGGCTATCTGAGCAACTACGCGGATGCATTCCCTGTTCTCAAGGAATACAACATGAAGGCGACCATTTTCGCCATCGGCGTTTCCATCGGCAAGGACACCTACAAGGATACCGACCACGTCATGACACCGCACTTCGGCGCGGCTGAGATGCAGGAAATGGTGGATTCCGGCCTGATTTCCATCCAGAGCCACACCTATGACATGCACCAGTGGCCGCCGTTCGAGGACGGAAACGACCGTGTTCGGGAAACACTCGCGCAGCTTCCCGGCGAAAGCGATGCGGACTATGAGGCCGCTGTCAGGGCTGACATCCAGCAGAGCCAGCAGGCCATCGAGCCGATCACCGGTGAGAAGGTCAACGCGCTGTCCTATCCGGAAGGCGCATACGGCACGCTGACGATGGATGCGCTGCGCAGCCAGGGCATCGAGCTGACATTCACCACCCAGCCGGGCGTGAATGCGGTCGTACAGGGTCTGCCGCAGACGCTGTACAGCATGCACCGCATCACCATGACCGAGGATACGGATATGGAGGACTTTCTGGCAAAATTGGAGCAATAATCCTTTATACAGTAAAAGAAAACCCGATTGCGTACACGCAATCGGGTTTTCTTTTGCTTATTCTGCGCCGTAACCGCGCATTGCACCATACATTTCCGGTCTCCGGTCGCGGTAGACACCCCACGAACGGCGCATCTCACGGATTTCATCCAGATCGAACGTATGCGTCAGCACGCCTGCGTTTTCGCGGTCAGCCTGCTCGACAAGCGCGCCGGTTTCATCCGCGATGAAGGACGAGCCGTAGAACGTCAGCGAGGACGACTGGTGCTGGTTATCCTCGGTCGGCTTGACGGTCTCGGTGCCGATGCGGTTTGCCGCGATCAGCGGCATAATGTTCGCCGCCGCGTGGCCCTGCATGCAGCGCCGCCAGTGCGGCATGGAATCGCAGTCGAGAATCGGCTCGGATCCGATAGCCGTCGGGTAGAACAGCAGCTCGGCGCCCTGCAGCGCCATGCAGCGCGCGGACTCCGGGAACCACTGGTCCCAGCAGATACCGACGCCGATTTTCGCATAAGCCGTATCCCAGACCTTGAATCCAGTATTTCCGGGCGTAAAATAGAACTTTTCCTGATAGAAATGGTCATCCGGAATGTGGGTCTTACGGTACTGACCCATGATCGTGCCGTCCGCGTCAATGACAGCCACCGTGTTGAACGTGGTCTCACCGACCCGCTCGTAGTAGCTGACCGGAATGACGACCTTGAAATCACGGGCAATGCTCTGCATCTCGCGAACCGCCGGATTTTCCTCGAGCGTTGTCGCTAAATGGTAATTTTCATAGCTTTTTTCCTGGCAGAAATACCAGTTTTCAAACAGTTCGGGCAGCAAAATGATCTGCGCACCCTGAGATGCCGCTTCGCGAACCTTCTCGCAGGCTTCTTCCAGACCATAGGTCATCTGAATCGCAGCAACGGTTACTTTATTGGACATAGAAAATTTCTCCTCAAATTATCTAATTATCTTCTCTTGCGCGTGGGCGGCTTTTTGCCCTTGCCGGGCTTGCCGCCGCGTCCCTTGCCGCTGTGACGGCGGCGCTCGGCGCGATTGCCTCTCGGGGCACGGTCGGTGTCCTCACGACGCGGACGATCCAGCTTTTCCGAGACCGGAAGCGAGCCGTCTGCCGGTGCAAAGTCGATCTGACCGGTGGTGTCGCTTGCGGCAAGCAGCTTGACGCGCATCGGCGTGCCGATCGTAAACCGCTTGCCGGTGTGGCGGCCGACCATCGCCATGTGCTCCTCGTCGTACTGGTAGAAGTCGCCGGTCATCAGCTCGGCACGAATCAGACCCTCACAGCCGTTTTCCAGCGCAACGAACACGCCGAACGACTGCACGCCGGAAACCTCCGCGTCAAATTCCTCGCCGATGAACTGCTGCATGTAGGACGCGATATACAGCTTGTCGATATCGCGTTCGCAGTTGTCGGCGGCCTGCTCACGGTTGGTGGACTGGTCTGCGGCTTCCTCGCACATCGTTTCGTCTGCCGCGGTAAATTCTTCGCCGAGCAGTGCCTTCTGCAGCATGCGATGCGCCACCAGATCAGGATAACGGCGGATCGGCGAGGTAAAGTGCAGGTAGAACTTCGCCTTCAGACCGTAATGACCAATGCACTCGTCCGCGTAGCGGGCACGCGCCAGTGAGCGCAGCAGAAGCGTCGGCAGCACGCGCTGCTTCGGGTCGTTCTTTGCGCCGCGCAGCACGGTCTGGAACTGCGCCGTATCCTCCGGCTTGGACGGGTCGATACGGTAGCCGAACGGACGCGCAAACGACGCAAACACGCGCAGCTTGTCCGGATCGGGATTCTCGTGCACACGGTAGACGGTCGGCAGCTCGCGCTTGCACATATACTCGGCAACCGCTTCGTTGGCCTGCAGCATGAATTCCTCAATGAGCTTTTCGCTCTCGCCGCGTTCGCGGAACCGGATTTCAACCGGCTTGCCGTTCTCGTCCACACGGATTTCCGCTTCCGGAATGTCCAGCTCGAGTGCGCCGCGCTCAATGCGGCGCTTGTACAGCGCGTGCGCCAGATTGTTCATCGTTTCGGCAGTCTCGACCAGAAAAGCGTATTCCTCGCGCAGCCCCTTGTCGCCCGCGAGAATTTTGTTGACCTTGTTGTAGGTCATGCGGGCCTTGGAGCAGATGACCGACTTGGCAAATTTCGCTCCATACCGGCGGCCGTCCTTATCGACCTCCATCAGCGCAGAGAACGCCAGACGGTCCACCTTCGGGTTGAGCGAGCAGATGCCGTTGGACAGCGCGAACGGCAGCATCGGCACAACGTGTCCCGGGAAATAAACCGACGTGCCGCGGCGGAACGCCTCGGCGTCAAGCGGCGAATCCGGCGTGACGTAATGGCTCACGTCCGCGATGTGTACGCCGAGCAGATAGTGTCCGTTTTCCAGCTTTTCGAGCGATACCGCATCGTCAAAGTCCTTCGCGTCATCGCCGTCGATGGTAAAGATCAGCTTGTCGCGCAGGTCAAGCCGCTTGCCGGCGGTGCCCATATCGACCTCCTGCGGAATGGCGAGCGCCTGCTCGAGCACCTCGTTCGGGAATACATCGTACACACCGTTTTCGTGCAGAACAGCCGCGATAGCGGCCTCCATTGTACCGCTTTCGCCCAAATCCACGCGAACAACGCCCTGCGGCATAAACTGCTCATCGCCGTAGTGCGAGATCGAAACAGCCACGCAGTCACCGACGGCGGCTTCGCCGAGGTCATGCTTGTCCACCGCGATCTCCGGATACTTTTTCGAGGTCGGCTGCACGAAAAATGCCTTGCCGCGCTGCACGAGTTCGCCGGTCAGCTCCTTGCCGGCGCGTCCCAGCACGCGGATAACGGTTGCTTCCTTGCGGCCGCGGTTGTTCTTGCGCTCACTCACCTTGACGAGCACGCGGTCGCCGTGCCACGCACCGCCGGACGCATTCGGCGGGATGAACAGATCATCCGGCTTGGCTTCGCCCTCCGGATAATCCGGCGCGACAAACGCGAATGCCCGCTCGGTAGCCAGATAGGTTCCGGCCGCACAGCCGTAGTGCGCGGAGACCGCAAAGCGGTTTTTCTTATTTTTCATCACCCTGCCGTCCGCAATGAGCGCGTCCAGCGCGTTTTTGAGATTGTTTTTGCCTGCATTCGGCAGCTCGCGCCGGATGTCCTCAATGCGGCATGGGTGCACCAGGATTTCCAACAGTCTGGATTCCAATTCGGTGTCTGCTTCTTTATTTTTCATATTCGCCCCTCCTATCTTCGGCTTCTGGCGAAAAAATCAATGCACTATTTCATTGTTATTATACCATTCTCAAATCTTATTGAAAAGCAAAAACCAAGTAAACCCATCACCATCCGCAAATTTGTACAGAATGTGACGAACAACATGAATTGACGCGGACAAGTCCGCATGGTACTATATAATAAGTTATCACAGTGATTTGGAGGGAATTTGCATGAAAGCACTCATCACGGGTGCGTCCTCTGGACTGGGACGCGAAATGGCGCGCCTGCTGGCGGCACGCGGCTACGAGCTGATCCTGTGCGCCCGCAGAGAGGAACGCCTGCGCGAACTGGCGGCAGAGCTGCCGGTGCCGTGCCGCATCATCGCGGCGGACGTGTCGGACGAGCAGGAATGCCGCCTGCTGTACGAGGCGGTACAGAGCGAGGAACTGGAGGTCGTGATCAACAACGCGGGGTTCGGTCTGTTCGGCGAGTTTGTCACCGCCGATCTGGATGAGGAGCTGCGCATGATCGACACCAATGTGCGTGCCGTGCACATTCTCACCAAGCTGGCTGTGCGGGATTTTGTGCAGCGCGGACGCGGCTACATTCTCAACGTATCGTCCTCGGCGGGATTTTTGCCGGGACCGCTGATGGCGACCTATTATGCCACAAAAAACTATGTTCTGCGCCTGACAGAAGCCTTGCGCGAGGAGCTGCGCCGCGCCGGCTCTCCGGTGCGTGTGTGCGCCCTCTGTCCGGGACCGGTGGACACCGAGTTCAACAAAGTCGCAGGCGTGCGGTTTTCGCTCTCCGGTCTGTCGGCAGAGCGTGTGGCGCGCGAAGCTGTTGACGGCCTGTTTGCAGGCAAGGCAGTTGTCGTTCCGGGTGCAGCCATGAAGGCCATGACACTGGCGCGGCATTTCGCGCCGGACAGCATTCTTGCCCGTATCACCTATCATTTTCAGCATAAGAAGGGCGCAAAATGACTGCAAAAGAGATAAAAAGAACGCTGCAAAGCGAATTTGTGCGTACACTGCGCAAGCCGTTCGTGGACGCGGTAAAAGCATATGGACTGGTAAAACCGAGCGATAAGGTTGCGGTGTGCATCTCGGGCGGCAAGGATTCCATGCTGCTGGCACTGCTGCTGCAGGATTTACAGCACACGATGAATTTTGACCTCGTGTTCCTTGCAATGGACCCGGGCTATGCGCCGGAGGGCCGCAAGCACCTCGAGGAAAACGCGAAACGGCTGGACATTCCGCTCGAAATTTTCGATACCGATGTACTGCGCGTGGCAGGGGTACACTCTGCCGAGCACCCCTGCTTTCTGTGCGCAAAAATGCGGCGCGGCTATCTGTACACCGAAGCACGCAAGCGCGGCTGCAATAAAATCGCGCTCGGTCATCACTATGATGATGCCATCGGCACCGTGCTGATGGGACTGATCTACGGCGGTCAGGTGCAGGCCATGCTGCCGCGCGTCAAGGCCAAGAATTACGAGGGCATGGAGCTGATCCGTCCGCTGTATTTCACGCGCGAGCAGAGTGTCCTCGACTGGGCGGAATATTGCAGTCTGACCTTCCTGCCGTGCGACTGTCCGGCGAAAAAGCTGGAAAGCGACACCAAGCGCGCGGAAATCAAGCAGCTGATCGCGTCTCTCGCGGCAAACAACCCGCAGATTGAAGCGAACCTCTTCAACGCGGTCAAGAACGTCGATACCGCCAAGCTGCTCGGCTGGCGCGATGCGAACGGCAAACATAATTTTCTGGATCAATTTGACTAACGAGGCGCAGTTATGAACATCAAACGAGCAAAAAACGAAATCAAAAATGCGCTCAAGGCGTATCTCACGACCGATGAATTCGGCGCGTATCGCATTCCGCCGATTCGGCAGCGGCCAATCCTGCTGATGGGACCTCCGGGCATCGGCAAAACGCAGATCATGCAGCAGATTGCCGAGGAGACCGGCGTCGGTCTTGTCTCCTACACGCTGACACACCACACGCGCCAGTCCGCGCTCGGTCTGCCGTTCATCGGCAAGGTGATGCTCGGCGGCGAGGAACGCACCGTCACCGCCTACACAATGAGCGAGATTATCGCTTCGGTGTACCGCGAAATGGAATGCACGGGCGTAAAAGAAGGCATTCTGTTCCTCGATGAAATCAACTGCATTTCCGAGACACTCACGCCGATGATGCTGCAGTTTCTGCAGTGCAAGACCTTCGGCAACCAGCAGCTGCCCGCCGGATGGGTGGTCGTAGCGGCCGGAAATCCGCCGGAATACAACAAATCCGTGCGGGAATTTGACGTGGTAACACTCGACCGCGTCAAAAAAATCGACATCGAAGAGGATTTCGGCGTGTGGAAGGAGTACGCGTACCGACGCGGCATCCACGGCGCGATTCTGTCCTATCTCGAGATCCGGCGCGAGCATTTTTACCGCGTAGAGGCCACCGCTGACGGACTGCAGTTTGTCACCGCACGCGGCTGGGAGGATTTGTCCGAGCTGATGCAGGTGTACGAGTCGCTGGGTATTCCGATTGATCGTCAGGTTGTGGAGCAGTATCTGCAGCTGCCGCAGGTGGCAAGCGATTTTGCGAATTATCTGCAGCTTTATGACAAATACAAGCAGGTTTACCGCGTGGATGAGCTGCTTTCCGGCACCTGGGAGCCGGTTCGCGCTTCCGAACTGCGGGACGCGCCGTTTGACGAAAAACTGGGCGTACTCGGTCTGCTGCTGAGCCGACTGGCGGACGGTGCCCGTGACGCGTACCGTCTGGATGCGCTGACCGATGCGCTTCACGCCGACCTGCTCGCCATCCGAGAAGGCGAAAAGGCCCTCACTTCCCTGCCGGATGAAAAGCGTACCGCGCTTGCAGACAAGCGAAACGGCGGCTCGTCCGACAAGGACGCGCTCTATGTCGCCTCCCGTGAGGTGGAACGTCTGGATGCCTACCGGCAGGCGCTCACACTCGAAAAAGTACCCGATGAGCAGCAGTTTGACCACCTGAAGGCGCTTTTCTCCGCCGATGTGGACGCACGCGCGGCCGCCGTAGACAAGACCGACACCGAACTTGCGAACGCCTTTGCCTTCCTCGATGCCGCCATTCCGGACTCGCAGGAGTTGGTGCTGTTCGCTACCGAGCTGACCGCGAACTGGTTTACCTCGTGGTTTATCCAGAACTTCGGGTGCGATGCGTATTTTGCGCATAATAAGCGCCTGCTGTTCGATGATACGCAGAAACAGCTTCTGCAGGATATTGAATCCGCAAGAAACGAAGAATCATGAACAGTTTATCCGGAAACCCGGTTGCGCATTAGGCTGCAGCCGGGTTTCCGGCGTATGTAGAGAAGGTAAATTGTAAAAGCAATACCGTATAATTGAACAAGAGCGATTTGCGAATAAATTTTGCATACTGATAAGGCGCGGACGGAACTCACGCAAGGAACCGAAGCCAAAATCAGAATACAAAATTTCCGCTTAAAGCCTGCAAAAAACAGACCGACATTCACTCTGTCGGTCTGTTTTTTGCGATTTACAAATAATACTTCAACAGCTTGAGCTGCGTCAGCGGACCTTCCGCTGCAATCACCATCGCCCAGATCACCGCGAGGTGCAGCGGATACGCCGCATAAAAGGCTTTGTTCAGCTTCGGGTGCGGTTTCCGGCTGCGCTCGCCGTTGTACAGCAGCAGAAGGAGCGCTGCCGCCGCCGTGCCGCAGATCGAACCCCAATCCGGCATACCGAGCGAGGAATAAAACAGCGCACCCCAGAGTAAAACAACAAGCGCGCGACTCCATCGGCTCTCGGCATACGACAGGCACAAAATCAGCAAAATTCCCCATACACCGTAGTCGATGTTGCACCGGAGATGCGCAAGCGGATACCGCTCAAACAGCAGCACAACAAACACGAGCACCGCAAACCGCGCGAGCCAATCCCGCAGGGCAAGGTGCTTTCGCCAAACGTGCAGCAGCGCGACCGCGATTGCCGAGGCAAGGAGCAGCACGGTGCACAGCCGGCGGAAGCGCGAGTCAAACTCCGGCTCCGCCGTATAGACCGCGAAGCCGCCGCAGGCGAGCAGGAGCACCGCAAGCCCTTTGGACTGAATCACCCGCGCCAGCGGCTTTTTACGAAAGAAAACCAGCAGAACCAACCCGATAAACAGCGTAAACAGAATATTTAAGCTTCGGAACGCCCGACTCGGGTTAATGGGAAACACCTCTCCGAACGCGGGCTCGAGATACCAGCGGTTGAGCGTAAACGCATACGGAAGCTGCGAGATGACCCCGAGCAGCAGCAGACGCCCGCCGTATCGGCGGAGATCATGGCTGTGGCGGAATCCTTCGACCAGACAGAAGGCATAAATCGGAAACGCCATGCGTCCGATTGCTCTGGAAATCATATACACCTTGCTAAACCCCGGAAAAAACACCCTGTCCAGACGGCACGCCGCCGCATGGTCGATCACCATCGCAAGGAACGCGGCAAGCTTCAGCATCAGTTCGGTCATAACAGTCCCTCCTTTCCGACTGTTGCGGAAAGCGGCATCCGGAGGAGCATTGACGCTGATCGAATGCCGCTTTGTTTCCTATGCTTTTACAGTTCTATTATATCGGTTTCCGAAGATTGTCACAATGTGGAATTCCCACAAGGTCGGAGGTCGGTTGTCGTGCAGATTGGATAAGAAAAACGCCGCCTGCACACATCATTCCTTGATGTAGCGCAGACGGCGCAGAAACTCTTCGTTATCGGTTTTTTCGCAGATAGCGTCAATGCCGGAGGAGATGATCCAGACCGCCATGCCGCGCCGCGCGCACAGCACCAGCATATCAATGATCATCTTGTGATGCGCCGATTCCTGTCCCGCGAACGGGAAAAAGCAGATCAGCAGCTTGGGATTGAGCAGATACCACCGATAATACGAAAACCGCAGGCGATCGGGCAGTGACCATGCGCTGAGCGGACGCAGCAGCATTTCGCGCGGGAACCAGCGAGTCGCCTCCTCCAGAATACTGGAGACGAGCTTTTTGCGGATCAGCCACTTGTCTGCCTTAGGAATCAGACAGGTGCACAGATTGTCGAGCGCGGTCATGTTGTCAAACAGCACGCCGCCCGGTCGGTCGGGCTGCTCAATCTGGATGCCGATCTCGGTGCCGATGATACGGTTCAGCTCGCTGTGGTCGTAAATTCTGCCGTCCAGCCGGAAAATGCCGTTCTGCCAGCCCTGATTCCCCAGAAAGCAGTCGTGCAGACGGCGTCCGGTGCTGTAATTCTCATCGTGCAGAAAGGCGATCTCGCCGGCGCATACCTCGAAGGACAGCGGCGGCAGTGGCGGCAGGGACAGTTCAAATACGGAAAGCACCGTCTTGCCCTTTGCGGGCGCTGTGCGCTCCATCCATGCCGGACGGCTGGCACGCTCCCAACCGAGCAGCTCAAACAGGCGCGGCCCGTATTCCTCGGGATACAGCCGGAAAAAGGTGCGGCGCTCCTTAATCACATCAATGCGGCCGGCATAGCGGAACATGAACATCTCATCCATATCGAAAAGGAGCACCGCCATGCCATGCCCGAGCAGAAGCTGTACGCACTGCATCAGCCGGTCCAGATCCTGCCGGCGCAGTGCCTCTGTCAGCCGATCGAGGACGAGCAGCCGGCAGCCGGTGAACCATGCGCGGAACACCGAAAGCCGGTAATAATCCAGCACCGAAAGGTCGGCAAGGCGCGTCTCCCACGAATGATCCAGCCCAAGCTGCCGCAGCATATCGGTCGCGGCAAGCGATTTCAGCCGTGCCGCACTGCGGTTCTTCTGCCGGTACGAGGTCGTTCTGCCAAGCGCCAGCACAAAATCGCGCATGGTCAGCTCCCTGCCCGCAAAGCGGGATTTGTCCACCAGCATGGTGTTCTGCCGGATCCAGTGCTCGATCACTGCGGCGCCTGTCTTGCTGCCGCAGCAGAAGGCGCGTCCGTCCGTCAGTGCAAGGCCTCCCTTGAAAAGATCCAGATATGCAGTACCAGAGGTCAAATACTCATCCACATATACGCCGATGCACTCGCCACAGGAAACCGAGATATCAAACCGGTATTCGCCGGTATCGCTGCGGAATACACCATGCTCAATGCGTATCAGTTCTTCCTTCATGTCACTCCTCCTGCAGCAGCAGCGGCAGTGTAACGCAGCATTCGGTACCGATTCCCTTCGCGCTGAATATCCGCAGACCGTAATTTTCTCCGAACATCAGCCGTATACGGCTGTTGACATTGCGCAGCGCAATGCCGCCGCGTTTGCGGCTGACGGCGTTCGCGCTGCCATGGGCAAACTCCTCGTTCAGCTGCTCCACCTGCTCCTCGGAAATACCGATTCCGTCGTCCTTGACGCGCAGAAACAGCGTGTTTTCGCTGTTTTCCACCGAAATATGTACGGTTCCCTGCCCTATCTTGCTCTCCAGGCCATGCACGACGGCGTTTTCCACCAGCGGCTGCAGGATCAGCTTGGGCATACGCGCCTCGAGCAGGTCCTCGTTTTCCATTTCCAGTTCCATATCCAGCTTGTCACCAAAGCGGCAGCGCTGGATGGTGAAATAGTTCTCGGCGTTGTCCAACTCGTCCGAAAAGGTGACATATTCCTGCACATTAGAGATGGTGTAGCGAAAAAAAGTCGCCAGTGCCTCGGTCGTCTCCGCGATGTCCTCGCAATCCGCCAAGAGCGCATCCGAACGAATCGCCTCAAGCGCATTGTACAGAAAATGCGGATTGATCTGGTTTTGCAGCGCCAGATACTCCGCCTGCTTCTGCCGCAGGCGGGTGATCTCCTCGCCGTGCAGACGATCCTCGATCTCGTGGAAAAAGGCAAAAATATCGCGGCAGCGGCTCCAATCCTCGTGCAGCACCGCATCCAAATTGCCGTCCCGCCGATAACGGCGCAGCGCCCGACGCAGCTTCCATTGTGTTTTCAGCCACATGCCCTTCACCTACCTGTACAGCTTTTTATAGTCCGACGGACTGATTCCGGTGGTTTTCTTGAACAGGCGGGAGAAATATTTCAGGTCACGGTAGCCAACCTGTTCGGCAACGTCCTGCACCGAGCATTCATCGCCGCACAGCAATTCCTTCGCCTTATTCATGCGCAGCTCGGTCAGATAATCCATGAAATTCTGTCCGGTCTCCTTTTTGAACATGGCGGAAAAGTAGGTCGCGTTGAAGCCGACCGCATTGCTGACGTCCTCGAGCCGCAGAGATTCCTGATAATGCTGCTGGATAAAGTGCTTTGCGTCCGTAATGGGACGCGCTTCGCGCTGAGAGCGCTCCCGGCGCAGACGGTTCAGCTCACCGCTGACGCCGTCCTGCAGCAGCCGAAGCAGCTCCTGTGCGTTGGTACACTGCCACAGTCCGTCCTCCATGCGCTGATAGAACTGCTCATCGGCGCTGCCGTCCTGCTGCAAGCCGTAGCGCACTGCAGTTAGTATCTGCCGGAACCAGTCCTCCAGCATTTGTCCCCAGAGCGGCTGCATAGACATAACTGCGCGGTAGCTGTCCTCCAGCTCCTCGGCGTACTGCTCGGTGTTCAGACATGCGGCAGCCTCCTGAAAGCGACGCTTCTGCGCGCCGTCCAGCGTATAATGCAGGGAAAAATCCGGTGTTTCGGCTTCGGCGTCCCGCCAGTTTGGTGTGTGGCACAAACCGTCGATGCACAGCCAAAGCGCCTCCTTCAGCGAAACGGACAGCTTTTCTGCGGTGCTCTGCCGGCTGCCAAGGCAGACGGCGGCGCGAATGCCCCAGAACAGGTCGCGCTGCTTTTCGATCTCCTTGCGTATCTTGGTGAAGCACCGCTTGACCTCGACCGGCTGATACTCCGGCAGATAGACCGCAACAGCGACACCTTCTCTTCGAATGGCTGCGGCAAAGCCGCATTTGAGCTGTCCAAGCTCCTGCCGGACGATTTCAAGTGTGTGCTTCATCATGGCGTGCACGCCATCCGGGTTCTTCCATGCTGATGGAATATCCGGCTTGACAATAGCGGCGAAATAACAACCGTTGGATGGCAGACCGTATTCCAGATTGAACGACCGCACCGCACTGGAGGTACGGACATCGCCGTGTATCTCGCCTATCAGCGTGTCAATGATACGCTCCTGCTCACGCTCATCGCTTTTCTTCAAACGGTACTCAATCGTAGCCTGCTCACTGAGCTTGCCCTTAAGTCCGGTGAGAAGATCGGTCATCTCCTGCACCTTGAGCGGCTTCAGCAGATAACCCTCTACACCGTATTTCAGTGCATTCTGCGCATATTCAAACTGGGCATAACCGCTGACAACGATAAAATGCAGTCCCGGCTGTATCTGCTTTGCCTGACGGATGAGATCAATGCCATCAAAGCCCGGCATCCGGATATCGGTTACGAGCAAATGCGGCTGTTTGTCGCGTATCATCTCAAGCGCATGTATACCGTCGCTTGCCATGCCGACAATCTCAAAGCCAAGACTTTCCCAGTCAATCAGCTTGCACATCAGCAGCAGGACCTTTTTTTCATCATCTGCCAGTACGACCCTTAACATACATATTCCCCTTTGAAGGTAATTTTAGGAAAACAGATTTTGCTTGTTGATAGGAAAAAGGGAAAACGTAACCGTTTTCCCTTTTTCTTATTCATAATAACACTGTTTGCAAGGATTTGCAAAGTATTTTCAAGAAATTACTCGTAATCCTTAACGTTGCTGGAGTCGATCCAGGTGTTGTCGGTTACGATCTCGGTGGTATCGAGGGTTTCGCCCTTGAGCAGCTTAACAGCAGTCTCGATGCCGTTTGCAGCCATAGCGCCGCCGTTCTGAGAAACCGTACCGGAGATACGGCCGTCCTGAATAGCTTCGAAGCCGTCCGGCGTGCCGTCAACGCCTGCGATAACGATACCGGAGTTTGCACCTGCTGCGTTGCCGGCGCCTACTGCCATGCCGTCGTTCTCACAAACGATAGCGTCCAGATCGTAAGCGGACAGCCAGCTCTCAACGGTGGACTGAGCGCTTGCGGTGTCCCACTGGCAGTCAGCCGGAGCAACGACCTGCTTGATCTCGGGATAGTTCTTCAGAATGTTCTCATAGCCTTCCATGCGCTGCAGACCGCCTGCATCACCGGACGGGCCGGTCAGGATAGCGATGTTGCCCTTGCCATTGAGGAGCTTTGCAACCTGCTCCATCTCGGTTTCGCCGGCCTTTACGTTGTTGCCGTAGGAAACAGCGGAGATGCCGTTGTTCTGCCAGTCGGTGCAGGCAGAGATGATGTTGATCATAACAACGCCGGAATCAGCTGCGGACTTTGCAGCATCAGCAAGGCCGTCCGGATCAACAGGCTCGAACAGGATGGCATCATAGCCCTCGGATACACACTGCTCAATCTGGCTGATCTGGGTAGCGGCGTCCTGATCGGCGCTCAGAATGGTCAGGTCAACGCCCAGCTCGTCAGCCTTGGCCTCAGCAGCCTCGGATACGGCAATCTGGAATGCGTTGGTCTGGTGCTGCTGGATGAGGGCGATCTTGTAGGAATCGCTGCCGGAATCAGCACCGGAATCGGTGCCTGCATCAGAACCGGTGGAAGTACCGCCGCAGGCAGCCAGACTCAGAGTCATGGCACCGGTAAGCAGCATAGCGAGAAATCTCTTCTTTGTCATTTTCTTTTTCCTCCTTAGAGACGTTGTGAATATGATGAAGAGGAGAGGGGAGCGCGAAGCACTCCCGCTGCCTCTTTATCAGCAAAAATCAGTTTTTCTTGGTCTTTCCCTTTACGTCGATCAGGACAGCTACCACAATGATAACGCCCTTGACGATCTTCTGCCAGTGGGACGATACACCCATAATGTCCAGACCGTTTGCAATAACGGTGATGAGCAGACAGCCGATGACAACGCCCCACGGCTTGCCCACGCCGCCGGTCATGGATACGCCGCCGACAACGCACGCCGTGATGGCATCCATCTCGTAGCTCTCAGCCGCGGTCGGCTGGCCGATGGTAACGCGGGAGGTCATCAGGAAGCCACACAGACCAGCCAGCAGGCCGGCAATGGCGAACGTGGAAATGCGGATGGCAGTGGTGTTGATGCCGGAAACGCGGGCCGCCTGAAGATTGCCGCCGCAGGCGTAAACACGTCGTCCGTAAACCGTTTTGGATAAAACAAATGCACAGATGATGATAACGATTACAAGAAAGACGGACAGCATCGGGATGCCTGCGATAGAGGAGGCAGCGACCGCCTTGTATTCCTTGCTGATGCCGGTAATCGGCTTGCCGTTGGAGGTAAGCAGAGCCAGACCGCGCACAGCCGTCATCGAGCCGAGTGTCATAATAAACGGGGGCAAATCGCCGATGGCAACGCCGATACCGTTTACCATGCCGACTGCCAGACCGGCCAGCATCGCAACGACCAGCGGCACGATCAGCGGCAGGTCGCCCTTGCCGAGCAGCGCTGCCAGAATGCCAGTGAATGCAACGGTGGAACCGACCGACATATCAAAGCCGCCTGCGATGATGACGAACATCATGCCGAACGCCAGAATGCCGTTGATGGAAGCCTGCTTGAGGATGTTCACGAGGTTGGTCGGTGCGATGAAGCTGGGCTTCAGGCAGGTAAGCACAACGACCAGTGCAATGAAGATCAGGAAGATGAAGTATTCACTGATCAGTCCCTTAAGATTTTTCTGTTTCATGTTGTTCCCCTTCCTTTATACTTCAAGCGCGGATGCCAGCGTCATGATGCGTTCCTGCGAGAACTCGTTGCGCTTCACCTCGCCGGAGAGATTGCCTTCGCACATTACCATGATGCGGTCGCAGACGCCCATCAGTTCGGGGATCTCGGACGAAATCATGATAACGGCCTTGCCCTGCTGCACCAGTTTGCCGAGCAGCAGGTAAATATCGCGCTTGGCGCCGACATCGATGCCGCGGGTCGGCTCATCGAGGATGATGATATCCGGGTCGTTCAGCAGCCACTTGGCGATAACGATCTTCTGCTGGTTGCCGCCGGACAGGTTGCCCGTAATCTGGTCGCCGGAAGGAGTTTTGATGTTCAGCTTTTTGATGTACTCCATGGAAGCGGCGCGTGCCTTGTTCTTGTTGTAAAGGCCGTGGCTGAGCAGCTTTTTGATGGCTACCATGGCGATATTGTCGTTTACCGAGCCGCTGAGGTTCAGACCGGTGACTTTTCGGTCCTCGGTGATGAGGGCCACGCCCTCCTTGATGATGTCCTTCGGAGAATGGACCTTGACCTGCTTGCCCTTGACGAAGATCTCGCCGGAGGCCAGCTCGTGCATACCGAAGATGCCCTCGACCAGCTCACTGCGGCCCGCGCCTACCAGACCGCCGATGCCGAGGATCTCGCCGCGGCGGACGGAAAGGCTGACGCCCTTTACCTTGTTGTCCGCGCGGACGATGTTCTTCGCCTCAAAAACGACATCGCCGATTTCGGCCTCCAGTTTGGGGAATACATCGGTAATCTCGCGGCCGACCATCATTTTGATGAGTTGAGCCTCGTCGAGGTCCTTGGTGTCGCCCGAACCGATGTACTGACCGTCGCGGTAAACGCTGACACGGTCGCAGATGGAGAAGATTTCGTCCATACGGTGCGAAATATAGATAATGGCAACGCCCTTTGCGGTCAGGCTGCGGATGTGCTCGAACAGCAGCTCGACCTCGCGGTCGGTGATGGCGGCTGTCGGCTCGTCCATGACGATGACCTTTGCGTTAATGGAAATTGCCTTGATGATCTCGATCAGCTGGCACTGTGCAACGGTTAGGTTGCGCAGCTTTTCTTTCGGAGAAACGTGCAGGCCGCACTCCTTGATGAGCTTTTCCGCTTCTGCGATCTCTGCCTTTGCATCGACCAGACCGTTTTTGCGGAGCTCGCGTCCGACGAAGATATTTTCATACACGGACATATCCAGAATCGGGTTCAGCTCCTGATGGATCATGGCAACACCATGGTCCATGGCTTCCTTCGGGTTAGAAACGTGATACGGCTGACCGTTGAAGATGATCTCGCCGCCCTCGTCCTTGGTGTAAATGCCCATCAGAATTTTCATCAGGGTGGATTTACCGGCACCGTTCTCGCCCATCAGCGCGTGAACCTCGCCCGGCTTCACTTGAAGCTGCACATGATCAAGCGCCTTTACGCCCGGGAAAGACTTGCTGATATCTTTCATTTCCAGTACATACTCCATGCTGTTCTTCCCTCCTCATGTGTCATTTCTTTGTGATGATTTTATCAAAGTCGCCGAAATTAGAAAACACACAATCTTCACATTAGGGGTGATAATTTTTAGTTTTTTTACAAATACGGCACCTTGCTTAAAACACTGCATTTCAAATTGTGCAGATTGACAATATCTTTTGTGTACACCGATTCAAATGTACGCAGAGCAGCAGGTTCCTGCACAGTGCATTTCCTGTGCAGAGACCTTGGGAAACACCGCACAATTAAAGCGCTCTTGTTCAATTATAGTGAAGATTTACATCGGAGTGAGAAACCGCTCATCTGAGTAGAGCTTATACATCACGGCAGTGTGGAAAGCCGCTATGCGGATAACCTATTTTCACCGTTTCGATGCAGAAACAGTGCACCCAACGGCGAAGCCGAAAACAAAATGAAAAGATGAGGTGCAGCTTATGAGCAGCAGAGATACAGAAAAGACGATAAGAGAGCTTCAGCAGTTCCTGCGCGAGCATGAGGACGAAATCACCGATGAGGACAGCATGCATCGTCTGGCGATAACCTTTATGTCGCAGCACAACAGCCGGTTGCAGCCGAAACAGACCGAGCCGGAAGACGCATCCGATTATCTGGAGCTGGCGGAGGCGGCAAGCTCTAAGAAGAAACGGCTGGAATACCTGCACAAAGCGGTCGAAGTCGAGCCGGAAAATATTGGCGTGCAGTTGGAGCTGCTGCTTGCGGAGCACGAAAAGCAGCCGAACGAACAGCTGCCCGGGCTGCAGTGCTTGATGGAACAGGCAGAGAAGCAGTTGGACGAAATGGCATTTTCGAGGAATTTCAAGGCGAGTTCTGGCGAGCTTATGAGGAAACGCAGATGCTGCTTCCGCTGGCCATTCTGTACTACAAGCAGAACCAGTTCGACAAGGCGAAAGACTATTTGAACCGCCTTGCTAAAGTAAACCGAGACACAAAGAAGTTCATGCGTCTGGAGGCGAAGCACGATGGGTACAGCCTGCGTATGGAACAGGGAATGTACGGCTATCGGCCGGGCACCATTGAAGAACTGGTAGACGCGTATTTGAACTCGACCTATCTGTTCAATGCAACGCCGTATTTCAGCCAGTGGGCATATCAATATCTGCGCACGCAGACTGCCTCGAAGAAGAAAAAGCCGAAAAACGAGGAGTAAGTCCGAGAGCCGCAGCGAATAACGAAGATGACAAGAACCCGATACGGTGTAAAGCACGGTATCGGGTTCTTGTTCTGTTTCACAAATAGGACATGGGGCTACGTCCAAGCAGGTGTTTTCCTCGCTATTCTTCTTCATCCGCACGTTCCGGCAGGATGAGCACCACGCGGAATATGCTTTCCTGCGGCTCGAACTCCACCGTTCCGCCAAGACGGCGAGTCAGCTCGCGCACCGAGGCGGTTCCGATTCCGCTGCCCGTATGCTTGCGCGAAAGGAACGCACTGCCGCGCCGGTTCACCTCGCCGTCATAGCTGTTTTCGAGCACCACATACAGCCGCCGAAACTGCTGCTTCATGTACAGGCAGATGGACTTTTCCGTGCTTTCGGGCAGTCTCCAGCACGCCTCCAGCGCATTTTCCAGCAGATTCCCCAGTATGGTGCAGAACTGCACGCTGAACGCAGCGGTATCCTCGGACAGCTCGGCACGAACCGACACCCGAATTCCTGTGCGCCGCGCAGAACTGACATAATAGTACAGCATCGCATCCACCGCCGGATCGTGGCAGTAGCTTTCCGGTCGGGTCGCTTCGGACAGCGCAGTAATGCGGCTGATATACGCGAGCTGCGCCTCCGGATCGCCCGCCATACCCGCAATCGTGCGCAGATGCTGTCGGAAATCGTGCCGCTGTCGGCGGCTTTCCTCAATCTTCTCCGAAATCTGCGCAAAATGCGCCTTCTGCATGGCAAGCTGCCGCGCCATCTGCCGCTGCTCCTCCGTAAAGGTCAGGCTGCGTCGGTAGCCCTGTGCGATATCCTGCCAGAACACCGCGCCCAGCACGCACACCAACAGCAGACAGCCCCATTCATAAAACCATTTGCCGAGAATCGGCTCGTAGGCAGGCAGCAGGCAGTCCCACAAAAACAGCGTGCCGTAGAAAATATCCGCGCAGAACAGCGCTCCGGCGTGCCATTCCCGTCGGCGCGCCGCATAGAGGGCCGAGCCGAGCAGATAGACTGTCACCGCCAGCCGAAACAGCACCGTCAGATCGGAAAATGCGCGGATACTCCATTCGGACAGGTGCGCGGCACACGCACCGCACAGCAGCGCCGCACCACATATGCCGGCGCAGACCAGAACCGCCGCCTTGTGCGCGGCATTCGGCAGCGCACAAATACGTCCATGCAGCAGAACGATCAGCAGCGTGGTCAGGTAGCCGCTGACCAGCTCGATGGTGTACCAAGGCTGCACCGGCAGCGCCTTCAGCGCATGAACGACCGGACCGGACAGCAGCACTGCCGCGCTCAGACTCAGCAGCAGAAACAGCCGTGAATTGGGCGGGCACCGCATGGAGCCGAGACACAGCCACAGCGCAAAGGACGCAAACAGCAGCATAAGTGTCAGCATAGCGGCGGAGATGCACACGCGCACCGCACGCTGGGTATTCACGCCCAGCGCTGTACCGAACGCCGGCGGATAGGTCATACCGCTGTATATCCAGCTTTCATCTCGCACCGCCAGCAGCAGGCGCACCGTGCCGCTGCCCTTAAAGCTGACCGCACGGTTTTGCAGCCGCGAGCGGTACTGCTCGTCGTTCGTCTCGCCTGCGTAGAGCACCAGTTCGTCATCAATATAAAACCGGTAAGCGGAAAAGATCTCGGGCAGCTCGATCAAATACCGCCGCGGCGTTTCGGGCAGCAGCAGCGTCAGCATATAGGTGCCGCAGCCATGCGGCGTCCGTTCCGTGCTGCCGAAAGCAAAATTGCTGTATGCGCCAATCTGCACTGAACGAACAGTGCTTTTATCGCGGTTTTCGCAGGTTTTCGGGGAAAGCAGCACATCGGGATAGAAATTCCAGCCGTTCCACAGGCTGCGCACCGGATACGCCGCCAAATCGTCCTCAGAAACGAACAGCGTTCCGGCGATTGCCTGCGGCGCAGACTGCGTATATTTGTTGTCATAGTGGTACAACAGCAGGCAGAACGCAGATGCCGCCGTAAATACCAGCAAAGCCGTCAGCAAACGGCGAAAGAACCGGCTCACAGGTGTTTCCTCCACCACATCAGACCGAAAACTGCCGCCAGCACGGCCGCGCCTGCAGCCGCAAACGGCAGCTTCTGTTCCGGTTCGGCAGGTGCTTCTGCCTCATCGGTCGTCAGCGTCATACCGTCCGGCAGGTCGATCTTCTCTCCGTTCAGCCGCAGTTCCACCTGTGCTCTGCCCTCTGCCGATCGAGTGAGCGTAACCGCAAGAGTATCCGCATCGGTCAGCTCCAGCGCCCGCAGCGTATCGACCGGAAGCGAAAAGGCAATACCGTTTTTATTCAGCGTCAACGGCTCGTCCAGCTCGATCAGCGCCAGCAGGCGCGTACCGGAAAGCACCGCACCGTCTGCGGTGTCCTGCTCAAGGACAGTCGCGGCCGGCTCCGCCGCAACCGGCTGCTTGACTTCGCCGGACGGCGCGCCAGCGGGCTGCCGCTGCACCGGCTGTCGGCTCTCGATCTGACCGCGCAGCACCGGCGGTGTCGGTATCGTTGCCTCGTTCTCAAGCCTTGACGGCGCAGCAATGAAAGGAACGGTGGGGACTGCCGTTTCCGGCTTCTCCGGTGCTGCGGGCGTCTCCGATTCATCGTCTGCGGGCAGGTCAGGCTCGGGTGCTTGAGCGGCATCTTCGGACGGCGTTTCCGGCTCGTCCGCTGCCGGTTCGGAGGTACTCGGTCGATGGTGCGAGCCGCCCGAATGTGAGCCGCCGGGCGATGGCTGAATAATATCCGGCAGATAGGTATCCTCACCGCCGCCGTCGCGGCTGCCCGCACTGTAGCCGTGCTTGAGCGGAGCGACGTCGTATGTAAAGGTCAGAATGCCGGTCTGCCCTCCGGGATATTCCACCTGCAATGCACAGGTCGTTCCCGATGTCAGTCCGCAGGTCTGCGGATAGAGTTTCAGCGCGTCCGTCCCGACCGAAATCCCGCGCGTCAGCGCCTCCCATGCACCGTTTTCCCGCTTAAGCCATACCGTGAACCGGTCGCGCTGCGCCTTTTGCTCCTCGGTCAGCACCCACGGAAAAATCATCTGACCGCGTGCCGTGATGAACTCACCAATCTCCGGCTTTCCGGTCTGCTGTACGCTCACGCGACAGCGAATCATCGGCGCTTCCACGCCCTCGGCAAGCGAAAAGCACGCTCTGTCCTCCCCATCGACCAAAAGCAGCGGCGCCACAGCATCATACACGCCGGGCGTATTCCAATCGACCGCCGACAGCTCCCACGCTCCGGTGAAAAAGTCATAGGGTGTGCCATCCGCATCATAGCCGCACAAGCCGTCTCTCGTATCACGGAAAAAGGCGTGCAGCGCGTCCGCATCTCCGCAGGCAATCGCGGCTACGTCAACATTCACCTGTGTGTCGAAGCGCGTCAGCACGATGGTTTCCGGTTCCGGTTCGGGCGTGGATTCGGGCGGTTCGGGTTCCGGTTCGGGCTCGATCCAAAAGCCGCTGTCCATATCGGGTTCTGCCGGCTGAATCGCGCCGTTTTCCTCATTTTCATCCGATACTTCCGGCGTTTCCTCGATGGTTTCCGTATCGGCAGGCTGATTTTCCGCAATGGCAGGCGGCTGCTCCGCGCCGTGCTCCGGCAGATCCGGCAGTTCGCCCGCCAATGCCGCGCCGGTACACGCTGCCGCGCACAGCAGCGGCAAAATCAGCTTCGCATATGCTCTCATAATCCCCTCTCCATTTCCCGCAGGGCAAACGCCTGAAAGCTGCGCAGCACCTCGCTGCGGCAGCGCCGCGCAATCGGCAGACGAAGTCCGTTATCCATAATAAAATCACTGCCCTCCTGCGCGGCTACATGCCCGAGTTGGATTAAAATACCGCGCCCGATGCCGAGAAAACGGTTGTCCGTCTCCAGCGGCGCGGTCAGTTCGGCAAAGGTCGCTGCACTCTCAATACTGTACTCACACAGGCGCACCACGCCACGCCGTGCGATCGACTCGATGCACACAATCTCCCGCCGGGAAAGCATCTGCACGCCGCTTTTGGTGGGTACAGTCAAAAGATCGGACGGATCGGGCGCAGGAAAGCAGAAATCCAACGCCTGCCGCAGGCGCTCCTCGGCAAAGGGCTTAACCAAATAGTAGGTAGCGCGCACCGCATAGCTTTCCAACATAAATTCCTGGCTGGTGGTAAGGAAAATGATCCGGCAAGCCGGGTCGCGGTGATACAGCAGCCGCGCGACCTCCATGCCGCTGACCTCGCCCATGTAAATATCAATAAATGCGGCGTCATACCGTCTGGGCACGAACGCGGCGATAAATTCCTCGCCGGAGGCAAACTCCTCGATGGTGAACACAGCGCCGCGCGGAGCAAGCTCCCGCTCGAGCGCCTCCCGCAGAACCGCGCGGTCGGCGGACAGATCATCTATAATCGCGATACGCAGCATACAACGCCTCCTGAACAAATTATCCCAGTTTCATTATAGCACAAAAACAACGCGGTCGAGCAACCGTTTGGTCGCTAAAAGCAGCCGTTCGGTAAAACCGCTTGCCGCGGGCTTGACAGCGTAGTTTACTATAATCAGCCAGACTCGATACGGAGTCTGTCTTTTTATGGCAATCCCGCATAATTGAACAAGAGCGATTTGTGAGTAAATTTTGCGTACTGATGAGGAGGAGAACATATGCATCTGGCACTGCTGGCACGATATCTGGACGGTGACTTGTGGGAGGCGCGGCTGTGCGCTGCTGTTCCCGAAGAGCCTTTGCCGGTTGATGAATTCAACGCGCTTTCCGCGCTCTCCGGCTGCACCGCCGCCTACGATGCGGCAGTTGTGGCACTGGATGGTCCGGACGGTCTGACAGCGGTACGCGAGCTGCGGCAGCGGGCGCCGCTGCTGCCTATCCTCTGGATTGCAGATGAGATGGAATACGCGGTGTTCGCGTTCCGATATCGCGTGACAGCATTCCTGCTGCGCGATGCTTCAACTGCGGCACTGCGCAGCGCGATCAACACCATGAGGAGGGAATCTGCATGAATATTGCCTGCTGCGGCATCGACCGCGAGCAATTCCGCGCAGCAGAACAGGCGTGTGGCTGTCCGGTGCTGTATTTTGCCGATGCACCCGACCGGCGCGGCGACGTTCGGCTTGCCTATGCCCTGCGGGACGGTGTACCGATCCGGCTGGCGGTAGTCGGCTATCAAGGCGCGGCGGGACTGACCGCGTGCGATTTTCTGTGCAGCCATCTGCCCGGAGAGCGCATACTGTGGCTGTGCCGCCGACCCGAGTTTTCCACAGAAGCGCGGCGACTCGGCGTACACTTCTATCCCGTGGGACCGCCCGATACCGTCCCACCCGATCAAATCACACAGGAGCTCATCCGCCTGCTGCGGCAGCAGCCGGAATACAATAAGGGAGGCATAACAGAATGAAATACAAAAGAGGGATCAGCTTGACATTGACAGCGGCACTGCTGCTGTCAATGCTGCCGCAGATCGTACTGCCAAAGGCAGCGGCAGCCAATATACCGGAGCGCGAGATCGACAGCAGCACCTATGCGGCGCTCGGTCTGTCGCTCAATGCCGAGGACAAGGGCGCGTCTCTGACAGCGCCGTACAGCAAGAAGCACGTTTCGCAGGCGTTCACCGCCAGCGAGGTCTATGTTGCGGCGAGCGGTTCGCAGGCGAACCGCTACCTCATCCGGGACGGCTTCGACCGCATGGAGACCAACAACCGCGATTCCGCTGTATGGGACGGCGACAACAAGAGCAATGTGCAGGGCAATCTGGACGGCGCGTATATCCGCTATGCCGTCAACGGCTACGGACTCGGCTTGGGCAAATACGGCAACACCTACGCCAGCAAGCTCAGCTCGAACAGCAGCAACCTGACCGATTACAACAATAACGACTTTTCCGGTATCTATGCGACAAGCACGGCATTCAGCAAGGGCGACGGCAAGGATAACTACATTGCCGAGCTGCGCGCTTACGGTCGCGGCGAAAAAACCACCATCGGCAGCGAAAAGTACGACGGTAAATTCGAACTCGCACTGTTTAAGGTAAACGATAACGGCAAGCGTTCCCCTGCCGGTACGCTATCCCCGACCGCTACCGCAGAAATGACCTACGGCGGCGGCATGGCGTACTTCACCCGCCGTTATGTGCAGGAAATGGACGCCATCATGGACGTTGCCGCGGCAGATGTGAACGGCGACGGCAAGGACGAGCTGTTCGTCTACGCCGGACGCTGGAAAGACGAAAACGGCACGCGCTACGCCTATGTGGATGTATTCAACACCGCTTCCATGAAACGCATTGACGAGTTAAAAATCAATGCCGGTAAATCATCCTCGTATCAGCAGGCAACGCAGTGGCAGTGGCAGATCGAGAAAATCCCGGTCGTGACGCTTGCCGGCGGCGACCTTGACCGCGACGGCAAGGAGGAAATTGCCGTTACCGCATCCGCACCGACCGACAACAGCAATGTGGCCTCGGCGGCGCACCTGACCGTATTCACCGAGGAATCCGGCACGCTCACGCCGGTCAGCGGTCTGGATACCGTATCGCTTGCCGACGGCAAGCAGGCGATGGTATCCGCAAACTGCGCGTTCGGCACGTTCTCCCTGCCGGATACCGGCATCACCGGTACGGTGCTCATCGCAGCGGGTTATCAGAGCAATAACGCCTCTTCCGCGCATGACTCCGGCGCGTATACGACCGCTGCGTACCGCTTTGCCTACTACGATCCGCAGTCGAAAAAGTTTAAGCTGTCCGAGTACCGCACACAGGCACTCGGTGACAGCGGCAAGAAAATCGCGCAAAGCTACATTGATGACCCGGATGAGGACTATTACCGTCCGGTCCATGCGCCTATCGCGCTCGGCTGCGCGGATATGGAGGGCATCGGTGCAAACAACAGCAACGATGAGGTACTGCTCGGCGGAGAAATCTACGATTTTGACACTACCGGCGGTATCACGACCCAGCTTTCGTCCGTCAGCGTATGCACCTCGCAGGTCAACATCAACGGCAAGAACAAGGCCAAGGAACAGGTCTGGATCAGCGATGTGCAGGCGGGCGTAGTGGATAGTAACCCATCCGGCCAAAGTGAGGTAAATCAGGACAACAAATGGCGCGAATCCTTCGTTTATGTTGCCGGCGTACACCGCGAGGAGCCGGTCAACGGCAGCGATGATTACTACTGGATGGACCTCGGTGCGGCATATCTGACCGGCGCAAAGAGCGGCGCGTCCGATTATACCGCAAACCATATGTTCTTCAGCACGCAGGAGGGCGTTATCGCGGAATCCAGCCGCCGCAACGACAATACGGGTACGTTCGTCAGTCTGGCACTGCCGGATTTCGGTAACGACTCGATCACCATGCGCTACGTTGCCGACTATACGGTATACACCAATCCCGAAGTATACGCAGTCCTGCAGGCGACGCCATACTTTGCCGACCTCAACGAAACGTATGACTACATCGGCAACGGCGGCACCGCCTACGGCACAAGCAAATCCACCGGCGACACCAAAACCGCAAGCGTTTCGCAGGCGCTCGGCGTATATCACTCGCTCGAGGTACAGGCGCTCGCCGGCGGCGAATACGAGGTTGAGCTGTCCGCAAGCTACAGCTATGACTACGCAGAATCGACCGAAATCGAGCACTCCGTCACCTACAACGCGCAGGCAGGCGGCGGCGATATGGCTGTTGTGTACACCATACCGTATCAGTACTATATTTATGAGATGTACGACCCGGGCAGTAAGCAGTGGAGCACTACCATCCTGCCCGCAGCGCTCGATCCGACCGTTGCGGTGCTCGATGTGGAAAGCTATGACGAGATCGCCGCGGAAACCAAGGGGCTGGAGCCGATTTCCGGCAACCTGCTTTACTCCACGCCCGGCGAACCGGAAACCTACGCCAATCAACCCGCCGGTACGCGCGAGTTTGCCTTTAACGGTGCCTATGCGCACACGGGCGCAAGCAGCACCACTGCCGATACCACGCAGGAGATCACCAAGACGACCGGCCAAGAACACAGCCACGCCTTTAATCTGGAGCTGAACTACAAGGTTGGCGGCGGCGGCGCACTGTTCGGCAACAAGGGCTATGTCGGCGTGACCGGCAGCACCGGCGCAGGCGGCGGCTGGAGCAAGTCCAGCGCGGACGGCACGGCGTTCTCCGGTACGGTCGATTCTCTGCCTGCTGAGGCAACGCAGTACGGCTTCGAATGGAAGCTGATCGTCAACAACGCACAGCTTGGCGGAACACCGGTCTGGATCGTCGGCTACGAGGTCAAAAACGTCAATCAGCCACCCAGAATGCCCCAGAATCTGACCGTTACCGAGGTCAGCACCAGCACGGTGGATTTGGAATGGGAATCCAGCGGCGGCGCAGCATATTACGAGATCAGCATGATTGACCAGCATGGCGAATACAACAAGATCGCAACAGTCCCCTATACGGTAACACAATATCAGGTGACCGACCTCGATGCCAACACCGATTACCGGTTCAGCGTACGCGCGGTCAGTCCAACCAAGGGCAGCAGTATCGACAGCCCAATCGCCTACGCTACTACGCTGAACGGTACGGCGAATTTTGAGATCACCACCCACCCGGAGGACGCCTCGACCGCCGCAGGTAAAACTGCGACCTTCACCACCGCCGCGACCTACACCGATGACAGCGGCGCCAAGCCGGTCAGCTATCAGTGGCAGGTGAAAACGACCGACAGCAAGGCGCAGTGGCGCGAACTGAAAAACAGCACCGGTGTTTCCGGCGCGGACGGTCCGAAGCTCACCATCACCGCTGCGGAGGAGATAAACGGCTATGCATACCGCTGCCGTGTGTATGTGAAAAACCGTTCGCTGTACACCAAATCCGCAGCACTGGACGTTTCTCGCGTGCCGACCAGCATTCAAATCACACCGAAGGACGGCACCGTTTGGCTGTCCGGCGGCACGCTGACGACCAGTGAGGGAACCACTGTCACCGGTCAGAAGGCGGTAACGCTGACGAGCGGTGATAAGACCTATTCCCTGCTCTCTGGTGGCAACCAATTTTTCTGGTTTAACGGTGCGGCGTATTACGCCTATAACGGTACCCCGCCGGCGCTTACCAATGGTCTGCTGGATAAGGACACGGCGCTTTCCGCCGACAAAATCGGCAGCGCTTTGGATATTCAATCCGAAGGACCGCAGGCGATCCTCACCGTAACCGATAACGACGGCAAGACCGATACCCGAACGATTGCGCTCAGCGATTCGACAGATGATGATACGACGCAGATTACCTACAACGGCGAGTTGTACACTGTTCAGCACAAATGGAGCGGCACCATAGGCAGTGATTCCTATTCGTTCTACGAAGCGAAAAACACCGAGGATACCGTTTATCTGTGCACAAAGAGCGGCGAAGCGACCTATTCCGCGTTTACATTGCAGTATGCGGCAACCCTTGTCAACGGAATCAACGCCAACAACCTGGCACCGGTCTATCAGGCGACTGAAACCGCCGGAACGACCACCGGCACCGAAACGGTAAAGAGCGATAAAACGTATAACCTCTCCGCTTTGGTATCGGACAACGACAGCAAGCAGCCGACCGACATGACTGGAACCGTCACCTTTACGATTTCCGGCGCGGGCATTGAGGGTCAGAGCTTTACCGTACCTGTCAGCGAAAGCAAAGCCGCTCTGAGCAGCTTTGCCCCCAAGGGCGAAGGCGCGGCAACCATCACCGCCATGTACTCCGGCGATGACGTCTACGCGCCGAGCATCGCGTCCGTGAATGTCTATTTCGTGCTGAACAAGCAAAACCGCTCGGTGCTGTCGCTGACCGCACCCGCGAACGTCACCTACGGCGAGAGCGCAAATCTCGCCGCAACGCTGACCAGTCAAAAGGGCGCTTCGCAGAATGTCGCAGCGACCTATACGGTGGAAAAGCTGGTAAGCGGCCAGTACGTTTCGGCAGTATCCGACACAGACTATACCCTCGAAAACGGCGTATTTACGCCCAAACTGGTGACGAACTACCGCATTACGGCAGCATATCAGAAGAGCGGCGAAACGCTTACCGATTCCAAGGTTATTATCGTAAGCAAGGGCACGCTCACGCTGTCCGCTGCCGATACGAGCAAGGCGCTGAACGACACTAACCGCACGCCTGCCGCCGCAAAGGTTTCCGGTCTGGCGGCATGGGACAACGACACCCTAACGGCGGGTACGGACTACACGCTGACCTCCGAAGGCGTTTCCGCAGCTTTGCCGGGTGAATACCCGATCTATATCGCGCTAAAGGATTCGCAAAAGATTCAATCCTTGCAGGAGAAGTACAATATCCTGCTGAAAAACGCGGTTTACACGCTTTCCGGCAAAAGCTACACCGTAAACGCCAAGGGCGATACCAACGGCACGGTTTCCATCACCTATCAGGCGGACGCCGCGAGCGCAGTGCTTCCGGTTTCCAGCGGCAGCAGCCTGCCCAAAGGCAGCAAGGTGACCTTCACCGCCGCACCCAAGGCAGGCTACACCGTCAGCCGCTGGAAGGTTGGAGATTCCTACCTTGCAGGTCAGGGCGACTCCTACTACAATGCCATCAGCTACACGATTGACAGTTTGAGCGAAAACGTAGATGTTTCCGTGAATTTCACCGCCGGTACGAGCACGCTGACGTACAAAGCCGACAGCACCGCCATCGGCAGCGTGACCGCGAATTACCTGACGGACGGTGCACTCGGCAGTGCGTTCGTCTCGGGCGGAAACGTCAATTACAGTCAGACCATCCGCGTGTCGGCGCAGCCCAAGGACGGCTATGCGGTCGATCGCTGGGAGGTCAACGGCGAAACGCTCAAAACCGCAGACGGCACGCACAATTACACCGGCAGCACTTATACATTCGATAAATTCACCGAGAATGTGACAGTAACCGTATATTTTGTCGCAAACAGCCAGCCGGTTGTGACCATTAAGCCGGTGGACAATGACGGCAATCCGCTGACCGGCGCAAAAGTCTCGGTCGGCGGCACCGAGCTGATCGGCACAGACGGCGTGTTCACCTATACGGCGCACACCGGTGAAAATCCGGTCATCACCGTAACGCCGCCGGACGGTCTGCTGGTGGATTCGTGGACGGCAACACCTGACACAGCAGGCACGCTCAGCACCGATAACCGCGTCATGGCGCTGCATGATCTGCGCCAGAACACCACCTTCGTTGTAAAATGCACCGCACTCAACCGCTATACCGTAGCCTTTCAGGGCAAGATGGCGGACGGCTCCGCAATCACCGGTGCGGCAGGTACGGTATCGGCGGTCAAGCTGGGCGCAGGTGCGCTGACGAGCGGCGAAAGCCAGCTTCAAGGCTCGACCATTCAGTTCACCGCCAAGGCGAACACCGGCTATGAGATTGCCGGCTGGAAGCTGAATGGCAACGCCGTTACGCCGACCGCAAGCGGTACCTATCAAATCCCCTCGCTGAACGGCAACGCTGCTCTGGTCGTAACCTTCCGTCAGCAGCCGAAAATCACGCTTTTGGCAGGTGAAAACGGCACGCTGACCTGCGATTCTCATACCGGCAACAGCTTCTATCTGCCCTGCGGCAGCAAGGGTGCACTGACCTTCACTGCACAGCCGGAGAGCGGCTATCGCGTTGCAGGCTGGACGGTAAACGACAACGATGTTTCCGGTTCGGCGGTTGTAAACTCGGATAACCAGACGTACACCTATACACCGAACGCCGACGGAATCACCGAGGATGTGACTGTTTCCGTTGTATTTGAGAAAATCCCAACCGCGAAAATCACTTTCTCGGTTGTGGATACCACGCCGGAGGACGACAATTCCGGCGAAAACGGTACGCTTTCCGCAGTTGCGACCCGCAACGGCACGAATACCGCGCTCCGGAGCGGCAATGAAGTTCTCAGCGGCTCGGAGGTTATGTTCACCGCACAGCCCAATCAGGGCTACAAGGTGCAGAGATGGTATCTGGACGGCAAGGAGCAGGCAGGTGCGCCGACGCTCAACATCACGGATAGCGATACCGCACACGAGGTCAAGGTGCAGTTCACCGAGATCAGCAGTGCTGTTACCTTCGGCATTGCCGAAGACAGCGACACCGGTCATGGTGCAAGCCTGTCCGCCGCCTTCCTGCGTGCCGGCATGAGTCAACCCGATGCCATTGCCAACGGCAACAACGTCACCGCCGAGGGCAAGCTGACCGTAACGGTCGAAAACCTGGGTGACGGCTACAAAATCGCAGGCTGGACGCTGAACGGCGCCGTTTACGAGCAAAACGGCAAGCCGTATACCGGCAACAGCCTCGCTTGTGACGTTTCGGCAACACAAGGCGCGGATATCCGCGTAAAGCTTGAGCGCAAATCCTACGAAGTGACCTTCTCGTCGCAGACCGGCGGCGGCATTACGAATGATAAATCGCTGACGAGCGGCAGCACCGTCAAGGGTGATACGGAAATCAAGTTCACCGCGTCCGCACCGGCAAGCGGCTACACCTTCATCGGCTGGAAGGTAAACGGCACGATGCACAAAACCGATGCAACGACCTACACCCTGACCGTCACCAAGGACACCGAAATCATTGCGTGCTACGAAATCGCGGACGCGGAATACACCGTAACCTACGGCGTGATCCCGACCAGCGACGCGGATAACGGCACGCTGACGGTTTCCGGTCCGGACGCAGACGGCAAAGCAAAATCCGGCACGCGCGTTGTGTTTACGGCAGTGCCCGATACGGGCTATATGGTCGAAAACTGGTACGCAGACGCGGCAGGCACCACTGCCATCGGTACGGAGGAGAGCACAACCTATGTCATTGACCCGCTGACCGGCAACACCTCGGTTTACGTCCGCTTTGTGCCGATTCCGACACACACCGTCACCGTCAATATCAGCGGCAGTGGCGCGGTTTCCGCCAAGGTAAACGGTGCAGACGTTGCTATTACTGGCGGCACGCTGACCGTTCCGCACCATGCGGCGGTTGTTCTCACCGCACAGCCGAGCAGCGGTGCGTATCTGACCGGCTGGACGCTGGATGGCACAGCAGAAGGCAACGCGCTGACACTCAACCTGAACAACGTGACGAAGGACCACATCATTGACGCAGCATTCGGCGTCAGCCAGATGGTGACGCTTACGACCGTCTGCGGTGACGGCGGCAAGCTGACCGTTAAACGCGCGGATGGCACGACCATTGACGCCTCCGGCGGCATTCAGGTACCCAAGGGCGCTCCGCTGACGCTGACCGCCGCACCGGATTCCGGTAAGATGGTTCAGGCGTGGACGGTAAACGGCACGGCAGCAGACGAGCTCTCCAACACTTTCACGCTCACTCCGACCGAAAACAGCAAGGTGCAGGTGGATTTTGAAAATGTAACGCTGTTTGATCTGCCTGCCGACAACGCAAAGTATACCTTCCTCACAAGTTCCAGAACGCCCAATGATTACGGCACGGAACGTCAGATTCGCAAAAGCGGCACGATCGAATTTACAATGCGCCCCGCAGATGGATATCTGATCCGCAATCTGGATTTCCAAGGCGGTACGGTAACGCGCTGCGCATTGCAGACAGACGGCAGTTGGAGCATCCGCATGGAAAAGGTTGTCAGCACTATTACGTTTAAGGCCGACATCTATTCGATGGTTCCTCTGACCATTACCGCACCGCAAAACGGCACACTGACGGTCAAGCTGGGCGACACCGTTCTGACAGACGGCGCAAAGCTGGCGGCAGGCGATATACTCACCATTGCCGCAGATCCGGCAACCGGCTACACGCTCGATAAGCTGACCGTTTCCGGCGCGACCAAGCAGCCGGGCGGCACTTACAAGGTCGATGCGGCAGCGGTTTCCGTCAGCGTAAGCTTTAAGAGCACCGGCGGTATCTCCGGCGGCGGCGGTGGCACCGGTGGCACCGGTGGCGGCGGCGGTGCAGGTGGCGGCGGCGGTACCGTTGCGCCGACCACTTATGATATCGTTATCCCGTCTGCGCTGGTGAACATCGTCAAGGCGGATAAGACTAAGGCGGCGGCAGGCGACACTGTAACGCTGACCGTTTCCGGCGAGGGTACGCTGACCGTTACGGACGCGAACGGCAAGTCCGTTGCGCTGACCGACCTCGGCAGCGGCAAATACGCCTTCAAGATGCCGTCCTCCAAGGTCAATGTGGCGTTTGCCGCGTCCGGCGAAACCAAGCCGTGTGACGGTGGCAAGGATTGTCCGTCGGCACCGTTTAAGGACGTTGACACCGGTAAGTGGTATCATGTATCCATCGACTATGTGCTGACGCACAGCATAATGAACGGCGTTTCCGGCACTTCCTTTGCACCGAACAGCAATCTGACACGCGGTATGCTTGTGCAGATTCTGTTCAATCTGGAGGGCAAGCCGCAGAGCGCTTCGACAAGCTTCTCCGACGTTAAGGCGGACGCATGGTACGCCAAGGCGGTCGGCTGGGCAGCGGCAAACAAGGTAGTAACCGGCTACGCGGACGGCACGTTCCGACCGAATGCAGCCGTCACCCGTGAACAAGCGGCAGCAATCCTGTACCGCTACGCACAGAGCAAGGGCATTGACGTAAGCGCAGGCGAGGACACCAACATTCTCAGCTACGCGGATGCCCTGCAGGCAAGCGAGTACGCAATTCCCGCATTGCAGTGGGCTGTCGGCGCAGGCGTGCTGAATGGCAAGAGCGGCAACCTTCTTGCCCCGACCGGCACCGCAACTCGTGCCGAGATCGCCGCAATCATGCAGCGCTGGTGCGAGAAAATCGTTCAAAAGTAAAACCAAATACGCCGGATGGCATGAAAAAGGAGCAGTTATATACTGCTCCTTTCAGCTTGTCGAAAAAGTCAGATTTCTATTTTGTGCTTCGTGCGACAGCACGCATAAAATAGAATTTGCGCAGCAAATTCATAAAAACCGGGGGCGTGGTCCAGACCACCCTCTCTTGCCGCTATGCGGCAATTCACCTTGTGTACCTCGGTTTTTCTTCAGCCTCAAAGGAGCAGTTATATACTGCTCCTTTTCGCATATAAAATCACCCCATCTGTTAGATAGTATATCTTACGGTACATATCCCTTTTGTCAGCAACCCTTGTCCGGCAATTGCCATAGTATTTGTTTCTCAAAACCCGCTTTATAGACAGCTACCTCATGGGCAGCTTTTTTATAATAGACTTGTGCCGTCTCTATGCTCCGCGCGAGGCCGCACTTGTACTTTTCCGAAGCCGTATGCTACAATAAAACCACCACATTTTCGACAGAAAGCAGGAACAGCCTATGCGCACCAAACGGGAACAGATTATTTTTCAGGCATTTCATGACCAGATCTGCCGGTCAGAGTTCAGCAGCGGCTTAACGCTGTTTTTCGGGCTGCATGGAAACAGCTCGATCCGATACCAGTCCGCCGAGTACTCCATGCCCGCAGGCGCTCTGCTGGTTGTCAACCCATTTGAATTATATCAGGTGAACTGCTCGGAAAATGCCGAAATGATTTCCATGCAGATCCCCGAAAATCTGCTGCAGCTTGCCGGCTGGAGCAGACAGAATGTTTGCTTCTGCTACGCCTCCAGCCAGAATGAAAAGCAGGAGTACCAGACCATCCGCGTATTATTTGCAACGATTTTTCAGGATTTCTTTCAGAACCAGGAGCAGAACGCCTCTGGTATTGTCACCAATGTACTCAAGCTCGTTGATCTGCTGACAGCGCATTTTCTCATTTCCGATGTGGCCAAAAGCAATACCAAGCGCGAGGAGACCATGCGCCGCATGAAGCGCATCATGGATCATATCCATTCCGGCTGGAATGAGGATATTTCCCTGCGCGAGCTTGCTGCACGCGAATTTCTGTCCGAAGGCTATCTGTCCAGATTCCTCAAGCAGAATCTGGATATGACCTACTCCCAGTATATCATGGGGCTGCGTCTGGAACACGCCGAAAAGCAGCTGCGCAGCACGGATCACTCCATCACCCAGATCGCCTACGACTGCGGATTTCACAACGCCAGTGCTTTCATCGAAAATTTTCGTCAGAAACACGGCCTGACGCCGCGGCAATACCGCCAGCACGCCACCCAGAAAGCCGCCGCTGACCCGACCGGTGAAGAAACCTTACTGCAGGACGGCGTTGCCTATCTGCTGCAGTTTGCCGTTCCGCCTGATCCGCAGCGCGAGCTGCCGCACGAAACGCGATACATCACGGTTGACGAGAATGTACAGCCGCACAGGCTTCGCCATACGTGGAAAACCCTGCTCAACGCCGGATACGCCAAGCATCTGCTGACCGCCACTGTTCAACAGCAGATTATCAAAATCCAGCAGGAGATCGGCTTCCGCTATCTGCGGTTCCACGGCATGCTCGATCAGGAGCTTCACATCTATCAGGGTATGGAAAACGGTCAAGTGAAGTGCTGTTTTACCTACTTCGATATGGTAATGGACTTCCTGCTCGAGCAGGGGCTGCGCCCGTTCCTGGAATTCAGCTTTATTCCCCGGGAACTGGCGAAAGCACAGACCAGCATCTTCGAGACCGGCTCCATCACCGCTGCATGCGCAGACTGCACGGCATTCGGCGCACTGGTTGAAGCTATTCTGCGGCACGCAATCTACCGGTACGGCTGGAACGAGGTTTCCCAGTGGAAGTTCTCTACCTTTCAGATTAACTATGTGTTCTTTGACTGCATGACCATGGAGGAATATCTCGAACTGTATGACTGCGTGTACCGTGCGGTCAAAGCTGTCGATACACGGCTGCAATTCGGCGGACCCGGTGCCATGTCCAGCGTGATGTGGGACCCGCGCGGCATGCGTGTCTTTCTCCAGTATGCCAACGCTCACAACTGTCTGCCGGATTTCCTGACCGTGCAAAGCTATCCGCATGAATCTTCGTCCGCCGATGCAAATTTTATGAGCTATACGCTCAGCCAGCAGTCTATCCCGTCCGTATTATCCAAGGATACAAATTTCGTTAAAACCTTTCTCTATGACCTTAACGGCATCTGCCGCGAATTTGAACTGCCCGACATGGAGATTTTCATCGAGGAATGGAACTCCACACTATGGCAGCGCGACCTTTCGAGCGATACCTGCTACAAATCCGTCTGGCTGACCAAAAATATCTGCGAAAATATGGATGCCGTATCCGCCTTCGGCTACTGGACAATCTCCGATCTGATGGACGAGCGTGCGAACTTCGATTCCATGTACCACGGCGGCTACGGTCTGTTCACCTACAACGGCGTGCCCAAGAGCGGTCTGGAAGCACTGCGTCTGCTAAATCAGCTGGGCGATACCTGCATTGCCTCCGGCGACGGCTGGTATCTCACGCAAAGCGAACGGGAATGGCAGCTGATACTATATAATTACACCCATTACGACAATATTTACCGTTATCGTTACCGCCGACTGGAGCATCCGGAGGACGCCTATTCCGTATTCGAGACCGGCAAGGTCGTGCGGTTTCAAATCACGCTGCCCATGCTCGGCCGCGGTCTGTACCGGATTGAGCAGCAGGAAATCACCCGAACCTCAGGTTCGTCGTTCGACCTGTGGCTTGCCGCTGGCGCACCGCCGTCTCCTGACCGAGCCTTCCTGCAATATCTGACCGAGCACGCTTCCGCGCACCGCACGCTGACCACCGAACAGGTGGATAACGTTCTGCGGCTCGATGCAACACTGCAGCCGCTTGAGGTACGGCTCTTCCGCATCAGAAAGATGAATTTTACATAAACCTTTTCTAAAATATCTGTTTTTTGACTTTTTTCTATCTGTCATTTCATATTATGCGACAAAAACACGGTTTCTCCTCCGAGTAAATACAAAATATATTGCTATGTCTAAAATGAATATCCCGTATTTTCTTCGTTCTTTTCGTACTATACTATAGTCAAATCCCAAACAGAAACGCTGCGCAGCCGATTCTGAACGAAAAGGTGGTAAGGAAAATGACGAAAAAACAGCTTTCAATGAATGACACCTCATTCAAAACCAGTCTGATGGAAAAAATCGCATACGGCATGGGCGACACCGCCTGCAACGTCGTATTTGCAATCACCTCCAGTCTGATCGTATACTTCTACACGAACGTAATCGGCATGTCTGCGGCACTTGTCGGAACGATTCTGTTAGCATCTCGTATATTTGACGGTATCAGCGACCTGCTGATCGCCCAGATTGTAGACAAGGTAAACTCCCCGAAGGGCAAGGCTCGTGCGTGGATACTCTGGATGGCCGCACCTTACGGTATTGCCTCCGTGCTGATGTTCTGCGTGCCGCCGCATTCAAGCACGATGGTGCAGGCGATCTATGTATTCATCACCTATAACCTGTGCACCACCGGCGTATATACCGCACTCAACCTGCCGTATTCCAATCTGGCACCGATGATGACTCGCAATGACGATGACCTTGCTAAACTCAATCTGTTCCGCATGGCCATGTCCCCGATCGGTAACCTGATCGTTACCGCACTCACCCTGCCGTTCATCAACATGCTCGGCGGCGGTCAGCAGGCATGGATCACGGTCTGCGCGATTTACTCTATCGTTGCTTTCTTCATGCTGCTGTTCTGCTACAAGGGCTGTCAGGAACGTTTCCACACCGATGCAGCCAAGGAAGCCGAAGCTATGCCGTTCGCACAGCGCCTGAAGGCTACCCTGAAGAACAAGTATTTCATTGTTCTTACACTCACGATGATGGCCGTTGCTCTGTACCAGAACGTAAACGGCACCGTTGCTACTTACTACGCACAGTATATGCTGAATAACGTCGAAATCATGGGCGTTATGCAGAGTTTTGAGAATATTCCGAAGATCATTGCTATCATCTGTCTTGCTCCGTTCATCAAGAAGTTCGGCAAGCGCAATCTGGTTCTGTTCGGCGCTGTACTCTGTGTACTCGGTCAGGTCGTTGTCCTGTTTGCGCCGCAGAACATGACTATGGTCATGGCTGCCGCTGTTATGCGCGGTATCGGCGAAGCACCGTTCTACGGCTGCATCTTCACCATGCTGGCTGACGTTATCGAGTACGGTCACTGGAAGACCGGTATCCGTGTACAGGCCCTTATCTTCTCTGCATTCACCGTCGGTCAGAAGTTCGGCGGCGGCGTTGCAGGCTGGCTTGTTGGTCAGCTGATGGAGGCTTCCGGCTTTACCGGTCTGGCAGTGGAGATTCCCTCCGCAGTAAGCATGGTCAAATACCTTTATATTTACGGCAACATGATTGCATGGGCTCTGGTTATCATCCTGATGCTGGTCTACCATCTGGATAAGGAATACGACGGCATTATGAAGGACCTCACCGGCCGTACGGCGTAACAGAAAGCGTGAACAACATGTATACCCATAAGATTTTAGACAAATGCGACCCGAAAACTCCTTACGCTCCCAAGTTCTCCGGCACGTTTGAGCTGCCGGTAGAATACGCGGGCAAAAAGCGCCGCATGCTGGCCTATGTGCCGAAGGATATCCGCGAATCCACCGCCGGTATTCTTGTGTTGGGCGAAAACGGCCAGACGGCTGATGATCTGCTCGAGCACAGCGGCTGGTGCGAAATTGCCGACACCGAGGAGTGCAAGGAACGTCTGATCGTGTTCTTCCTTGAGCCGGAAAACGGTTCGTGGAACACGGACGAAGCCTACGGCACACCGGATGGTGACGTTGCGTATATCAACGCAGCAGCACTTGCTGCCGCAGACCGCAAGCTGTTCTGTGTCCACGAATCCAAGTTCTATCTGGTCGGCTGTAAGGAAGGCGGCGTGCTCGCCAATATGGCGGCGGCTTACGATCCTGCGTTCTTCGCAGGCGTGGCTTCGGTCGGCGGCTCGGCAGTTTCCGAGCAGTATCTGACCGACTGCGGACAGGCGTATGCCCTCAATCTGGACGGCTTTGAGGATCCGGAACATCGCAAGAACATTCGCAAGCAGGATATCCCGATGCCCGCGTGGATTATCGACGATCCGACCGTATCCACCGGTACCGGCGATGCTATCCTCACCTACTGGCGCAATGCATGTGAGGCCGAGGAAGGCCGTCAGCTGTCTCCCGATCAGTACGAGTATTACCGCGTGAAGGAAACACCTTACGCGCCCAATCAGGAGAAGGAAGCGTACCGTGTCTGCCACAGCAGCATTTCCGGTGCGTCCGATCAGTATGCAAAACGCCTGCAGCGCCGTATCTGGAAGGACTTTCTCTATCGTCAGCGCCGCTGGATGAGCAGTCCCGGCGGTGAGCTGCGCGTGACAAAGGATCCGGTCCGCGACCTCGGCATGGAATACCACTACGAGGAATTTGACGGCTGGATGCGCGAATGGTATGTTTACATTCCGCAGTCGGTACGGCGCAATCCGGACAAAAAGGTGCCGCTTGTGCTGGCCATGCACGGCTACACCTGCACCGGTGAAATCTACGCCGGCAACAGCGGTTGGTACAATGTCGCAGACAAGCATGGCTTCATTGTTGTGTTCCCGTCCGCGCTGCATGCCAAGGTTAACATGCCTGAGCAGGGTCTTATGCCGGACTGGGCGCCGCTCAACGCATGGAACGTGTTCCTTGAGGATGACCGTCCGGATGAACTGAAATTCTTCTCGTTCCTGCTGGACAAGATGATTGCCGAGTATCCGGTGGACGCGCACCGCGTGTTTGCTACCGGTCACTCGTGGGGCTCGCTGATGACCGAGATGTTGGCTCTGGGACTGACCGAGCGTTTCGCGGCGGTTGCGCCCTGCTCGGGTGCATTCTTCGGCGGTGCGTATGAAAAAATGACTTCCCTGCCGTATGCCTCTGAAAACGGTGTGCAGCTTCCGATCTGGATGTTCTGGGGCACGGACGAGGAATGGCTCATTCCGTGTGAACCCACCCACGAGAACGAAACCGGTCTGACCGTCGAGCTGTGGCTGAAACGCAACAACAAAGCAGATATGATTCCTGCAGACTGGGCACAGCGCACCTGCACGGTCAATGGCCGTTTCAAGGACCATTACTTCGACCGCGAGGGCACGGCTCCCGTGCAGTTCACACAAGTGGACTACATGCCGCATGCTACCATGCCGGAAATGTCGTTCCGCATCTGGGCAGAATTCTTCAGTAAGTTCTCCCGCACCTGATCGTTAATCTACTACCCCGCTTTACATATCCCTTATTGACAAGCGACCGCGCTTCAAGTTTTCGTTTGAAGCGCGGTCGCTTTGTTTATCATGATGAAATTTAAGTCTGCCGCAGCTGCTTTTTGAAAAACCATTTGTATTTTTCCTCATTGCAAGCTGGAATTTCTATTTTTCTGCCATGCCATCACATAATCTTTTTCGCCAGTAGCTTCATCCAAACCGCCATACTGGATTACAAAACCCTCTCTTTGATAAAAAGGTATTGCCCGTGTGTTTTTTTGATATACATTCAAAAACAGCCTGTTCCTTCCATCCTTTGCATAATTCAGCAAAATTCCGCCTATACCCTGTGATTGCATTTTATCAGAAACAAAAATACCTTCAACATATTCGTCATTCAGACCGATAAATCCTTGTATTTTATTACCATCCTCATAGATATAAACAGTTGCCTGTAATAAAAGTTCTTTTACTAATTCAAAATTATTTTTCCAATATTGCGCAGGGATGAAGGAATGTGCCTTTATATTGGTATCCAACCATATATCTGCAACTTTATTTATATCTTCTTTCCGCAATTCTCTAACCATAACGGTGACACTCCCGCAAATTCCGATTTACGCATCCCTCGTCAAATCCACATCCGGACGAGCATTTGTGCCGTACACGATGCGCGGCACACCGCTGTAATCCTCGGCGATAGTGACGTCCTTATAGCCGTGCCGCTGCATAATGCCGACCACGTCGTCGGCCTGCTGCCAGCCGCACTCGAACAGCAGCCTGCCGTTCGGCACTAACAGCTCCCCCCAGCTGTCGCAGATGGCGTGATAGAAATCCAGACCGTCCTCGCCGCCGTAAAGCGCCTCATGCGGCTCAAAATCGGCTACACTGCGGTCGAGCATCTGCATTTCGTCCTCGGTGACGTACGGCGGATTGGAAACGATGATATCAAACTGCCCAAGTCCGCGCGGAGGCGCGTGCATGACATCAGCCTTCATGGTCAGCAAACGGCTGCTCACGCCCAGATCACGGGCGTTCTCGCGGGTAATGTGCAGCGCACCGTCCGACAGGTCGATCGCGGTCACGCGGGCATCCTCGACCGTGTGCGCCGCCGCAATGCCGATGCAGCCCGAGCCGCAGCACAAATCGAGAATACGCGGTGAAACCCGCTCTTTGGCCTGCTCAATGACCAGCTCGCACAGGCGCTCGGTATCCGAGCGCGGAATGAGCACCGAACGGTCCACCTTGAAGGTCAGGCCATAAAAATCCCATTCGCCGATAATGTACGCCAGCGGCTCGCCGTCCAGACAGCGGTCGCACAGCAGACCGGCGTAGTCCACGGTCGTATCCTCAACGTAGAAATGGGACCAGCCGGCAGTCTGCTTTTTGTCTGCTTTGCAGGCGTAGGCGGTAATCTCCCGCGCGGTCAGCTGCGGCATCGGGTCGCCGCCCTCTTTCAAGCGGCGGAAAAGCTGCATGTAAACATCGTTGATAGTCTTGGTCACACAGGGTCAACTCCTAAAATTTACGCGTGTTTGAACCACAGCGGCACGGCGTTCGCCCGCACCCTGCAATCGCGGAACACGGCTGCGGCCGCTGCCTGAAATTCTGCGGCATTTTTGGCTTTTTTAATCGCTTTGCCCGGTTTTTCGCTGTTTTCAAACAGATTCAGATGGTAAAACCAGATTTCCTTCATGCGGAGCATGGCAATCCGGCTGTCGCCGAAGGCTTCGCAGTAGCGCACGAACAATGTATCGTGGAAGGTCTCGAGCATTTTTGCGTCTGCGGCCTTGCCACCGGTCAGGCGCATCACGAGAGACGGATCGGCGATCAGCGCACGGCCGATCATCACCGCCGGCAAATCGGGATAGCGTTCGCTGACGGCGCTTACATCCCGCTCGGTGATGAGATCGCCGTTGTAGCACACGGGCATGCGGCAGCGCAGAAGCGCCGCCGCGAAATCGCTCTCGCGCACCTTGCCCTTGTAGAAATCCTGCCGCACACGCGGATGGATGGTCAGCTCAGTGATGGGATAGCGGTTGTAAATCTCGAGCAGCTTGTCAAACTCGCTTGCCTCATGCACGCCGAGACGGGTTTTTACCGAAATCCCCTTGCATTTTGCGAAAACTTCGTCAAAAAACCGGTCCAGCTCGTCCGGATGTGCGAGAAATCCGGCTCCCTTTCCCTTGGCCGTCACCGTGCCGGACGGACAGCCAAGGTTGAGATTGACCTCGGGATACCCGAGGTCATGCAGTGCATTCACCGCCCAGATGCAGTCCGCGGCAGACTTGGTGAGCAGCTGCGGAACCGCAGGCACGCCCTCGTTGTACTCCGGCAGGACATCGCGCTTTTGCCGCGGCGTCAGCTTTTCATTCGTGGTCGGTGTGATAAACGGCATGAAATACTTGTCCACACCTGAGAAAAACTCGTGGTGCGTCCGGCGATAGACCGCACCGGTCACGCCTTCCATCGGCGCAAAATAATAGTGCATGGCGCTTACCACTCGTCCGAGCCGTCGTCCGGAATGACCGCCTTCATCGCGGTGATCGCAACCTCGATCATGGAATCGTCCGGCTCAAATACGGTCAGGTGCTGCACCATCAGTCCCGGCCAGCGCAGCGCACGCGAGAGCAGGCTCTCCGAGCGGCCGGCGTAGCGGTTAAACTCGTAGCTTATGCCGACAACAAGCGGCAGCAGGATCAAATGCGCGAGCATACGCAGGAACGGATTGGTAATATCGATGATGGAAAAGACGATCGATGAAACGATAGTCGCAATGATAATCAGCACAAACATGAAGCTGGTACCGCATCTCGGGTGATATTTTCCCTGTTTTCGGACATTTTCAACGATCAGTTCTTCGCCTGCTTCGTAACAGAAAATGGTCTTGTGCTCTGCGCCGTGGTACTCGAACGTGCGGCGGATGTCCTTCATATGCGACACTGACCACATGAACAGCAGGAACAGAATGACGCGCACGCAGCCCTCGAGCACATTGCGCGCGAGCACACCCCAGGTTTTCGGTACAAAACCGCCGAGAAAGCTCGGCAGCAGGATGAACAGGCCGATCGGCAGGGCAATGCCGATGACAGTCGAAATGCTCAGGATAACCTTGTTCAGACCCTCCGAGCCGAATTTCTTTTCCAGCCAGAGTTCAAACCTGGACGGCGGCACATCGGCTTCCTCGTCCTCAAAGAAGGACGCGGAGTAGTTGATGGCCTGCATGCCCTCCTTCATGGCGGTAAACAGCGTATACGCGCCGCGGAAGATCGGCTTTTCCCAAATCGGGGCACGGCTCGGCGTCGGTTCGGTCTTGCTGACAAGCTCGCCGTTCGCCCTGCGCACGACCGTGCAGGACTTCTTGGGTCCCTTCATTACAATACCCTCGATGATCGCCTGACCGCCGATGGTGGTTTTCTTTTGCGTTGTCATGAATGCTCTCCTTCGGTAAACGGGGTTTCAGATGCCTTCGGAATGGCACCGGTAATGCCGAGCGCCTCCTCGGACTTGGCGGACGGCATGGTGACGGTAACCGTCGTTCCCTTGCCGACCTCGGACGCGATATCCAGCGTACCGCCGTGCATGGAAACGATTTCCTCCGTCACGGCAAGGCCGATACCGCTGCCGCGCTGCTTGGATGACCCCTTGTAGAATTTCTCCTTGACGAATGGCAGCTCCGCTTCGGGAATACCCTGACCGTAGTCGCGCACAGACGCGACGATGTTGCCGCCGTCACGTTTAAGGTCAATATCAATCTGCTTGCCGTCGCCGCCGTACTTCGCGGCGTTGTCCAGAATATTCAGAAACACCTGCTTCATTCGGTGGCGATCGCCGTTGATGTAGTAGTTTGCATCCACATCTTCGTCGTACAGCAGGCGGATTCCGCTCTTTTTGAGCAGATTTTCATACATATAGACCGCTTCATACAGCTCGATGGACATATCAAACGTCTCGATCTCCAGCTTCATGCGACCGGATTCGATGCGCGCAAAGTCCAGCAGCTCCTCGACCATGCGGGTCAGACGGCCCGCCTCCTTCTGGATGATCGTCAGGCCCTGCATGACCTCCTCCGGGTCCTCGCCGCCGCAGGCCAGCAGTGTCTCACTCCAGCCGCCGATAGCGGTCAGCGGTGTACGCAGTTCGTGTGAAACCGAAGAAATGAAATCGTTTTTCATGCGTTCGGCGCGGCTGATCTCGTCCGACATATAATTGATGGTATCGCACAGCTCACCAATCTCGTCATCATAGGTCTTCTGCAGGCGCACGCCGTAACGTCCGGCCGCGATCTCCTTGGCGATGGTGTTGATCTTGAGCACCGGATCGACGATCGACCGGATAAAATAGCTGTTCGACGCCACAACCAACATGAGGAACAGCAGGCACGCCAGCAGAGAGAAGCCGACGATCATCCAGATCTGCCGTTCGACGATACGCAGCGAGGTGATATACCGCACGCCGCCGACCAGATCGCCGCGCGCACTCAGCAGCGGCGCTGTGACACTCATCACGCGCTCGCCGGAAAGCGGGTCTCTGCCGGTGAAAACCGCGGTTTTCTGGCCGGAAAGCGCCTGCGACGCATCCTCGGTCGAAGCAACGCCGCCACCGGATAATCCGGAGGTGGACAGCAGAATGCGGCCGTTTGCGTCCAGAAACTGCTGTTCAAACTTGTCCTGATCCTGAAATGTGGTGACGGTTGCCTCCGCCTGCGTGTAAAACTGATCGTAGGTATCGGTGAAGTATTTGCGGAATGTGTCCGACGTGGTCGCCGCGCGTGACGCGAGGTTGTCGCGCACGGTGGCATAGTAATACCCTGAAACGCCGACAGAGATCAAAATAACCACAACGGCCAGAATAACGAGCACGAAGGACAAAGAGTTCACCAGCCAGCGGCCCTTGATGCCGCCCGGCGAGTGCTGCACCTTTGGTGCCTCCGGCTTCGGAGACGATTCCGGTTTGCGTTTTTGCTTGCGATTTGTCATAGAAAATGACCTTTCTGATGCCGCTTACCAAGCGGCGGAATGTGCGCTGACGCCGCGCGGGAATTCGCCTACCCGGCGGGGCACAAGAAGGAAGCAACCTGCGGTTTCCTCCTTCTTATGAATCTTCCTCTTTCCCTTAGAGGGCACGGCGATAATTCATAACTGAGACTATAGGGGAACGGGCGTACTGTTCATCTTCCGCAGGTGCGGCCGTTGACTGCCCATTACGAAACCTCAACCGCTCAAGCTGTTTTCTGACTGCTACACATGCGGTTTACTCCACGCAGAGAGCGGCATAGCAGTGCCGCTCAAACTTTTTTGCACGTTATACCGTCCAGCACCTACGCAGATAAATGGTGCATATCAGATAAATCCGCAGGTGCTATCTATAATAACGTGCTAACGAATTGCGCGACACTGTTATCCCCCAGGGGACCTTCTCTTGCCCTTCGGGCAATTCACCTTGTGTCGCGCCTGCGCAGACCCTCCGATCTGTGTAGCAGTACACTGTCTGACACTGCGCATCGGTTAAGGCATGGGAGCACACCGTGCTTCCCTACGGTAGAAAAAAACCTGCCGTTCCCTAATTTCGAGGCCGTCGCCGGTCTCTGGTCTGCGCCAGACCATGAAACAAAGGGAAACGGGAGTCCCAAGAGGGTAGAAACCGCAGGTGTCTACCCTTTTGGTTTCCGCGGCGAAACCGCCGCCGTTCCCCTCGCCGCGGGTGCGGCGAACACCCCAGCCAGCGACTGGCTGCCCTGCTTAGGTCCGCGCGGAAGGCTGTATCAGCCCTCCCACATATAACCGTAGCCGCGGACCGTTACAATATGGGTCGGGTCCGCCGGCGAATCCTCAATCTTAATCCGCAGACGGCGGATATTCACATCCACGATCTTGAGCTCGCCCACATAATGGTGTCCCCAGACCATTTCGAGCAGCTCATCGCGCGAAAGCGCCTTGCCGATGTTCTGCATAAACGCCTTGAGCAGACCGTATTCGATCTGCGTCAACTCGATCTTCACACCGTTCTTGAGCACCTCGCGGGCACGCAGATTGAGCTTGAACGGGCCGGACTTGATTACATCGTCCTCGGAGAACGGCGAGCCGGACACACGGCGGTACAGTGCGTCCACACGAGCCGCCAGCTCGATAACCGAAAACGGCTTGGTGACATAATCGTCCGCACCGTTCATCAGGCCGGTTACCTTGTCCGCTTCCTGCGTGCGGGCGGTCAGCATGATAACGCCCGCCTGATAGCCCGCGCCGCGCATGGCGCGGCAGACCTCATAACCGTCGATGCCGGGCAGCATAACATCCAGCACCGCAACCGCGATATCCTGATTTTCATGGTACTTTTCCAGTGCTATTTCGCCGGTTTCGGCCTCTATTACCTCGTAACCGCTGCGTTTCAGGTTGAGAACCAGAAAGGAGCGGATATTCTCTTCATCTTCCAGAACCAGAATTTTGCGCTTCATTGTAATATCCTCCTGTACTTTTAGCGCTTATTGGTAACTGCCGCGTTTCTGCGGCGTTTGATGATTCTTAATTGTTCCACGCCTGGTTGACCAGCGAGAATCGGGCTTTGATCTCGTCTCCGGTCAGCGCCAGCTCGCTCTGCTCGCCTTCGTTTGTCAGCTTGGCGAAGTAGATGGCCTGCGTGGTCTGTCCCAGCTGGATCAGATCGGTGCGCTCGGCGTAGTATTCACGATTGGAGCCGGTCGCGCAGTAAATGTTAAACAGCGGGATGGACATTTTGTTCTTGCGGTACTCAAAAAACTCCACATAGCTGAGTCCGCCGTCGTTTACCTTGATTGCGGTAATGCGGTCATGCCATTTCTGGTCGATCAGCAGGCTCCACGCGTCCGAAATGTTCTGATAAGTGGTTGCAACCTTGGTCGGAACCTTGCCGATGCCGTAGGCATACCAGTCGAGCATATACACCGCATCGGACGAGGATGTGTCCTTATAGCCCGCCATCAGCACTGCACGCGGCAGCTCGGTGATGCCGTCGCCGTTGACGTCGCTCGCGTAGACCGCCACCGGACGATAGGTGCTGTGGCTGGCGGTATCCTCGCCGTCCAGTGCCAGATTGCGCAGCGTGCCGTTCGAGTAGACAAAAATATCCGTCGTCAGACCGGCGCCATTCGCCACCTTTTCCTCAGCAAACACAGCGGTCTTGCTGTCCTGCACACGGCCGGACTGCATGTGCTCAACCGCAGCCGCCCCCTGACTGGTCGCCGTCTCACCGGCCGGCAGCATGGAGCCGCTGTCATATTGGTACAGGCGTGCCACGCGCTTGCCGGAGGTGTCACTCGTGATCAGCAGCAGATCCTTTGCACCGTTGTCGGTCAGATCGGTCAGCTCCATAGCGGTATATTCGGTTTCGAGAATGATACCCGGCGTGCAGTTTTCGTCAAAATCGCACATGGTAAGCGCACCTGTTCCGTCGCCCGGCAGACGCCAGGTGAGAACCATGCCGCGCTTGCCGCTCGGCTCAAGTACCGGAAATTCGACCGAACGTAATGCCGTTCCGCGGCCGTCGATCGTGCCGGTGCAGACGTAGCTGTCACCCTGCTTGCGGTAAACAGCTACCGTAAATTTGTTGCTCGTCGCCGAGGTGGCGCCGCGGAAAAACGTGATGGCCTCCTCTACGCCGTCGTTGTCCAGATCGGCAAGCTGAATAGACGAACGGTTTTCACCCTCGCTTGGCGAGGCGTAGGATACGCCCTGCGCAAGCTGCTTTTCCAGCTCAGTCTGCAGACTTTGGTAATTGCTGGATGGTTTGGGCGCGGCTAACAGCTCATCGCCCGATGGAAACACACAGCCGCCCAGCAGCAAAAGGAACAGCAGCGCCGGTAAAATTCGCAGTGATCTCATGGAGCTCTCCTACCTAAAATGATACAAATATTGGTTGACAGGTGCAGGCACCTATACATATTAAGTATAGCACATTCAAGCAGCGTGTGGTACTGAAATTTACGCAAATTTTGCAGGATTTCAAGCAGAAAGGGATAGAAAAAGGACGGACCAAAGGTCCGCCCTCAGGCTGTCGCGAAACTACAGCTTTGCCGACAAGAGGAACGGACCGTAGACCGTTCCTCTTGTCGGCCGAAATTTTCTCGCTCTATAAGTCAAAAATCCGAACGCTATCCTTGCGCGGCTTCTCGGTCGCGCTGCGTGGCACATATCCCCGGATTTTTAGAATTTGCACAGCAAATCCTATTTGATGTGCGCTATCGCGCGAATTAACTTTAAAAGGACGCACTATGTGCGTCCTTTGAGGCTGTCGAAAAACTATCGTTTTTCGAGCAGCCTCTCGATCGAAACCACGCTTTCGATCGAATGCTGAAGAAAAACCGCGTCCTCCGGACACATTTTTTCTTCCCTTGTATAAAAACCGAGGTACACGCCCCCGGTTTTTATGAATTTGCTGCGCAAATTCTATTTTATGCGTGCTGTCGTACGAAGCACAAAATAGAAATCTGACTTTTTCGACAAGCTGAAAAGGACGCACTATGTGCGTCCTTTTACGGGATTTCATCAGTATCTCAGCGGAATACCGTGCGGTTCAGCCTCACCGACAGGCAGCAGCGCCGCCGTGATGTCCGGCCGGCGTGTTTCGATAAAGTTTACGCCTTTGCGGATGAGTTCCGCAAGCGTATTGGGATCGTCCGTGCACCGGCTCATGGTGAACAGCCCCGCCTGTCGGCACGCCGAAACCAGCCGCTCGGATAAATCCTTTGGCTCGGCCCGCAGACCGAACAGGCCGGTTGTCTGCGCGGCATTGACCAGCGCGTCAATCTCGCTCGGCAGATTGGGCAGCTCACCCATGATATGTAAATCCGGGTTGGCAGACGCTACACGAGCCGCTTCCACCAGCCCCAGACCGATGATGATCGTGTCATCCAGACAATCCGCATACCGCAGCGTCATACGCAGCTGCCGCAGCATGGTCTGATCGTGCACGGTGATGGCAATCTTGCCCTGACAGGTGCGTGCCAGCTCGATCGCCTGACTAACCGGCGTCAGCTGCGGCGCCGCCTGATGCAGCTCCGCGTAGCTGTAATCGCGGACGGGCAGCCTCGTGCCGTCGGGCGCGGCAACACAGCCGTCCGACGAAAGCACAGCAATACCGTCCGATGACATGGCAACCGAAAAACAGCAGCCTTTTGCGCCCTCGTCGTTGCCGGCCAGAATGGATTCCAGTCCGCCGCGTTCGGTATCCATGCAGCCGTCCGCAGACAGGACAAAAGTCTCCTTATTGGTATAGTACAATACCGATCCTCTCCCTCTGTTACAGGGTCTCCGGAGCCTCGTACTCTACGCCCTGCGTATCCACGGTAACGGACTTCATCTTCTGCTCCTCGCGCGGACGGTCATGCCAGTCGCGCTTGGTGTTGACGATGGCATCAACAATATCCATGCCGTCGATAACCATGCCGAAGGAAGCATACTGACCGTCCAGATGCGGTGCGTCCTCGGTCATAATAAAGAACTGGCTGCCTGCGGAGTCCGGTGCAGCGGTACGCGCCATCGACAGAACACCGCGGGTGTGGTTCAGGTCATTCTGGAAGCCGTTTGCGGTAAACTCGCCGCGGATCTCATAACCGGGGCCGCCCATGCCGGTGCCTTCCGGGTCACCGCCCTGAATCATAAAGCCCGGGATGACACGATGGAAGATCGTGCCGTCATAAAAGCCCTTCTGCACCAGAGAAACAAAGTTGCGAACCGTGTTCGGTGCAACTTCCGGGTACAGCTCTGCGCGGATTACGCCGCCATTTTCCATTTCAATCGTAACGATAGGATTGCTCATTGGTATCAACTCCATAATTTTTATCATTTTGCAGCATATGCACAGCCGAGCTGTACATATATGTATTTCTATTGTAACAAATTTGGAGTAGAACGGCAAGTGGTGTTTGTCGAACAGCGGCAGCTGTCCATTATTTTGCGCTGATCAACTGGGGCACTTGAACCGTGCAGGCGGTTCACCCTGTCCAGGCATGGTGTTTTTCGCTGAAATTCAGCAGGGAATTGCCATGTCCACGGCGGGGACAAAAGGAAGGGACACCTGCGGTTTGCCCGTAGGCTGCTAAACCTTGTTTCCGCGCCGTGCGCGGATTAAATGAGTGCCCTTCCTTTTTGAACTCCGACCTTTTCCTTGTTAGATAGTCTGGCGCAAATCAGAGAGCGGCGACCGCTCCGCAGGATACCGCTGTAAAAACCTGTCACAAAAACTGGTAATCCACTTTATCCACAGGACTTTCCACAGGGTATCTGGGGATAACCTTGTGCATAAAGTGGATAACTTTTTGTATACACCCTCGCAAGCCGCCGTATATCTCGTTTTTTCGACTACGCATTGTAATATCGGCTGTGGAAAAACTACCGCTGCATAATCCACCGCACCTTGTGGAAAACTTGTGATCAGGGCAAATTCACCACTTCAGGAGGGATCATCTATGTCCGAAGAAACCCCGTCCATTGCCGCACCGGAACAGAATGCCATCGCTGAAACCGGCTCGATTACGGCAAAAACATCGCGCGGAACGATACACTGCATCACCATTGTCGGCCAGATCGAGGGCCACATGGAACTGCCCGCACAGAACAAAACCACCAAGTACGAGCACCTCATCCCGCAGATTGCGGCAGTGGAGCAGGCCGACGAAATCGACGGTCTGCTCGTGCTGCTCAACACGGTAGGCGGCGATGTAGAAGCCGGACTTGCCATCGCTGAGCTGATCGCGGGCATGAAAAAGCCGACCGTGTCGCTCGTGCTCGGCGGCGGGCATTCGATCGGCGTACCGCTGGCCGTTGCCGCCAAAAAGAGCTTTATCGCCGTTTCCGCCGCCATGACCATTCATCCGGTGCGGATGAACGGCACGATCATTGCTGTGCCGCAGGCGTTCGAGTATCTGGCGAAAATTCAGGAGCGCATTGTGGATTTCATCACCTCGCACTCACATATCACCGCCGAGCGTCTGCAGCAGCTTATGCGCGAAACCGGTCAGCTGACCGCCGATGTCGGCACCGTGATCTCCGGCAATCAGGCCGCCGCACTCGGACTGATTGATGAGGTCGGCACGCTTTCGGATGCGCTGGAAGCGCTCTATACGATGATTGGCGAGCACAAAACGCAAAAAAGAGACGGTAAATAACCGTCTCTGAGGCTGTCGAAAAACTATCGTTTTTCGAGCAGCCTCTCGATCGAAACCACGCTTTCGATCGAATGCTGAAGAAAAACCGCGTCCTCCGGACACATTTTTTCTTCCCTTGTA
>NZ_CDRQNY010000010.1:0-74544 GCF_977037065.1 Butyricicoccus sp.
GAGTGTCCACAACTTCGGTGTCAACCTTAATGTCAGCCGAATCCGTGAACGCTGCACCAGCAAACATGGTGAATGCGCAAGCAAACGCCAGTACCAGTGCAAGAACCTTTTTGAGATTCGCAGGTAAAAAAAACCACCCGCGCGGAGAGGTAACGGCTCTCCACGCGGGCGGCTCGACTACGCCCAAGAGGTGCTCTACATGCAAGAAACAGATAGAAACAGGGCGTAAGAAGTCGCTATGTCGTTGTAGCGGAGCCGTTACCTTCCGCAAGTTTATTGTACCACATCGAACGGCAGCAGCGCAACGAATTTTTATTCACTTTCGGTTACAATTCGGTTACAGTTTCACCGGCCGAAGCGGTACCGGTCGGCTTCTGTCACCGGTTGCGCTTTGGCCGGTGCCGCACGCCGCAGCGTGCGTTCCTTTCCCCCGCCGCAGCGGCATAAATGGAGCGCAGCGACCGCCGCACGCCACTATGCGAACAAGTGCAGCAGCGGCTAATGGCAGGGGCACCGAGCAGCCGCGCAAGGCACCCGGCGGGCGGCGCACCACGCCGGGCACGACGAGCGAGGGCGCGGCGCAGCGACCGACCCCGAACCGGATGCGCGCCGCCGAGGGAGCGGAGCCAGTGACCCGCCGTTGTGCCCGGAGCCAGACCGCAGCACCACGGCCAACAGCGAGGAGACAGGAGCGCAGCGGACGCGAGCACCGCACGACGAGGCACCCCATCAAGCGCCCACAAGGTCATCTGACAGCCGGTTGGCGAGCGCGTTCCACGTTTCCGCCGGTAGCACCTCATCAAGCACGACCGCAAGCCGGTCGGCTCCGCTGTACGCGTCCGCGTGCTCCTCAATCAGAGCCGCCATACCGGCCGGACTGCTCATCTTATACACAATATCTTGTGGTTTCATGTTGACATACCCCCATAAACAGTATATGATAATACCGTAATATCCCATGTTAGGAAGTGGCACAATGGCACGGAAAACAAGCACCCAGAAAGACGATTGCAGAGCGTGGACGCTGCTTGTCAAGCACGGCAGCGCAGGAGCCTACCAACGATGGCCTGACCGCCGCATGGTACGCGTTGACCTGCTCTTAGAGGCCGAGGACGCCCGCCGACTGGCCGAAATCGTGAACGAACTCAACCGGCGGTGCCCTCGTAGGCTGACGCGTGCCGAGGTTGGCCGACACTTGCTTTCCCGCTCGATTATGCAATGCACCCGCCAGATAAGCCGGTTACATACTGCCGAGAGGCGAGCCGCCCGTAAGGCTGATACTGCGGGATAAACCCGCTCCTGCCGGTGGCCTTTGCTCGCTCCGCTCGCATAAGTGAGTAAGTCCTATTTATTGGACTTGCGCGGCAGCGCTGCTAATGCTTGAGGGAGTGACCCCGAGGCAAGGAAAGCCCCCCGAAGGTGGCTAAAAAAGAAAGAGACTGACAGAAACTGTCAGTCTCTTTTCTAATGCCGTCGGTCGTTCGCCGTCGGCTAAGGTCTGACACCATCAACCACGCGTGCAGCGCCCCCGCGTGTCAGGTGTCAGCGTGCCCGGGCTTGCGCCCCGCTGCTCCTCCGCCTCGTTGGTACACCGGCCGAGGTCATCCGGCTGACGGCAGACAGCTACATGCCCGCCGAGGCGCTTCTCTGCATGGGCGCGCCCATTCCTCACCGTTGGCGCCCGTCGGCGCGTCCGTTACCCGCGCCGGTGACTCACGCAGCACGTCGCGCCACGGTAGCCACGGCGCGAAATAATATACAGTTCGGCGGTAATTTATACGCTATCGAACATTTGTTCGATTTGCAACGAAAACCTTTTTGAGATTCGCGCAAAAATCTCGAAACCATGGTATAACTCGTGGATTTGGAATATATTTGCGGATTTGTTGAACTATTTTAGGCTTTATATATATTCTTTCAAGAACCATTATATGGATACTACGAGCAATTTTAGGACAGCTGCTTCAAAATTTAATTTAGACAGATTAAACAAAATAGATTATAAATTTTACGAATTATATCATCCGTCTGTCTGTGTTTAGAGTGCAAATATCCATTTATTGTATCTTCCCTTAAAGCATACAAAACATCAAAAAAGTTCATAAAATATCTGATATCCTATAAATTCCTAATTCAAGTGCGTATTTTGAGATTTTCCTTGCAACTTCAAAAAGGTTCTTGCACTGGTACTGGCGTTTGCTTGCGCATTCACCATGTTTGCTGGTGCAGCGTTCACGGATTCGGCTGACATTAAGGTTGACACCGAAGTTGTGGACACTCTGGTATCGCTGGGCGTAGTTAACGGCTACGACGATGGCTCTTTCAAGCCGAACGGTACCGTAACCCGTGCGGAGATGGCGAAGATGATCTACGTTCTGCGCACCGGTAATTCTGACGCTTCTGCGTACAACGACGACAAGACCTCGTTCACCGACATTGGCTCCCACTGGGCTCGCGGCTACATCAAGTACTGCCAGTCTCTGGGTATCATTGCTGGTAAGAGCAACACCAAGTTCGTTCCGAACGAAAAGGTAAGCGCTCAGGAAGCTGCTAAGATGCTGCTCGTAACCCTGGGTTACGACGCTCAGAAGGCTGGTCTGGTAGGTACCGGCTGGGCATCCAAGACCAACGCACTGGCTGACGAGAACGGCCTGCTGGAGGACGTTAACACTTCCTTCACTTCCGCTTGCCCGCGTCAGTACGCTGCACAGCTGATCTACAACACCATTTTTGCTCCGACCGTTGTTCTTCGTGATGGCGTTTACACCAACGAGACCTATACCGGCGCTGACAACAAGACTGTTGGCGAGAAGTACATGGGTCTGAAGACTTCTATTGGCACTCTGAACGGTGTTGTTAAGGAGTCCAACAAGGACACCTACAAGCTGACCCTGACCATGACCACGGCTAACCAGAAGGACTCTGACAAGTACAAGGGTGACTATGTTTCTTCTTTCACCAAGGTTGCTAAGGACTACTCTGCTCTGACCAACCGTGTTGTTAAGGTTCTGTTCAAGGCTTCTGACGAAGTTTACGGCGTATTCGTAACCGATGACAGCTCCGTTCTGAACGGCGTTGTTAACGATTACGCAATCAACGGCGGCAAGCTGAAGTTTGATGGCACCAAGTACACCATCCTGAATCAGGGTGTAACCACTGGTAACGACCAGGAAGCTAAGGTAACTGAGGATAACACCGCTACTCAGAAGACCATCACCAGGTATGTAACTGACGCAACTGCAGCAACTAAGGCAGCTGACGTTAAGACCGTTCTGAATGATGACGACAAGGTTATCAGCATGGACGTTACCAAGTACATGGTTGGTAAGGTTTCCTACGTTGGCAAGGATTACGTAAACGTTGTTTACAAGGCAGGCTTCGGCGTTGCAAACTTCTCTGGCTATTCCAAGCTGGACAAGGATTCCTGCAACTCTGACGTTTCCGGCCTGAAGAAGGACGACTACGTTATCATCACCAACAGCAAGGTAAACTCCAAGCTGGACGCTGTTAAGGCTGACGTTGTTGAGGGCAAGATCACTTCTACCCGCGATAACAAGAATGACATCCGCATCGACAACAACTGGTACACTTCTGCACTGGCTTCTGGCGATGCTTCTAAGATTGCGCTGAGCAACACTGTTACTGTAGTAATCAAGAGCGGCTACGTTGTATACGTTGACGATTACAAGATTGGTTCTACCGACGTTGCTCTGATGATCGATGCAGCTAAGACTTCTGGCGTTGGCAAGAAGTGGCAGGCTGATATGCTCTTCCCGGATGGCACCCGCAAGACTGTTGACATTGATGAGGATAAGTCTGATATCCTTTCTAACGGTGCGCTGGTATCCGGCCTGAAGAATAACTCGGGCGATGTTATCCCGACTCTGGTAACCTACTCTCAGTCTGGCAGCAAGTACGAGCTGGATCAGATTGCACAGATTAACAGCAAGTATGCTGGTTACGATCACCACACCGCAATTCCGGCAAACAGCTATGTTGATGACGGCAAGATCAAGAAGGCTGACAAGTCTACTCTGTCTTACATCAACGCTTCCGCTACCGTATTTGTTAAGTATGGTTCTGATGACTACAAGGTAGTTACCGGCGACAACATGAAGAACTGGAGCGACAAGAATATCTTCTCCGGTGATATGCTGACCGATGATTCTGACGGTTACGCATACGCTAAGGTTGCATTTGTAAACACCAACAAGAATCCGTCTTCCGCTGACAAGACCTACGCTTACATCTTCGGTGTCGAGAACAACGCTAAGGATGCTAACAACAACGAGTACGTTGAGTACAACGTTTGGAACGGCACCGAGGCAACCACTCTGAAGGTTAAGCAGTCCGCTGGTTCTGCTTACGCAGAGGGCACTGTTGTTGAGTATACTCTGGATTCCGACGGCTACGCTGATTGCGACACCTACGTATACAAGACTAACCTGAATAAGGGTGCTCTGACTGGCTTCGCATGGGATAGCAATGGCAAGGACGGCAACGTAACCATCGCTCGCAATGGCTCTGTCGCTGCTGGCCAGACCATCGCTCGTGAGATCGACAAGAACGATACCATGGTACTGTTCGTTGATACCGACGCTCAGACCGGTGTTGCTGATGGCTCTCTCCAGACCGCTATCGAGAACTACGATAGCACTGGCAACGTTACCAGCTACAAGAACAACGTAATGTTCTACTCTAAGGACGGCAAGACTCTGGACGTTCTGGTTGTTGACGTTACCAATGAGCTGGACACCGACGTTTACCCGAACTAATCAACCTCTGTTGATTACATTCGCCTAATCGGCAAAATCAAAACCCCCGAGGAAAATCTCCTCGGGGGTTTTCTTATCCCCTCACCCACCAGCGGTCTGCCGCCGCTCTGCGCCGTGCCGCAGGCCGCCCTTATTCCCTATCACACCCCAACCGCAAGCCGCTGTGCGCCGTTCTGACGCCCTTGCACCCTATCCCCCATCCCGCCTGTAAAAGCGCACAAAAAAGCCGCCCGGAAAACCGGGCGGCTTGCATTTTTGAGAAATTACTTGAGCTGTACGCGCTCACGAATCGAATCGGTTACGGAAAGCTGTACGCTCTGTGCGGAGTAGCCGGTGCACGCCACCTGCGCCACATAGCTGCCGCGCTTGAGGCTGAACGACGCCGTGCCGTCCGTGCCGGTGGTGATGCTCTTGCCGCCGACCGTGACAACCGCACCGGACAGCGGTGCGCCGTACGCGTTGGTGACAACCAGCTGTACATTCTCGAGAATCTCGCCGGTCAGCTTGACCGTGCGGCCTGCAGAGATTTTGACCGTCTGCGTAACCGCCGCGGTAAAGCGCGAATGCGTTGCCGTTACAACGTACGAGCCGCGCTTGACATAAACGGTTGCCGTGCCGTCCGAGCCGGTGGTCAGCGTCTGCGCTGCCGTGCCGCTCTCCGCGTCCGAAGGCGTAAAGGTGACGGACGCACCCGAAATCGGCAGACCGAGATCATCGACCACGGAAGCCGTCAGCGCGTAAGTGGTAACGTAGTTGACACGCAGCGTCGGGCTTTGACCCTTGCTCATCACAAAAACGAAATCCGCGTAGGATGCGCCGTTCTTGCCGAATTCCGCAACCGCAGACTTGTTGATCGTGACCTTGCTGCCCGCGATCTTGTACTGCCAGTTCTCCTCGAGCGTCTTGCCGTTCGAGCGGATATTCTTAAGCTTTGCACCGTCTACCATGTTAAGCGTTACCACCAGATCGGCGTAGCCGCCGGACGAGGTGTTCGCGTCAAAATCGATCGTGGACGGCTGTACTTCGTTCACCGGCGCGGTATCTACCACGCTCAGCGAGCAGGTAAAGGACGAACCCTGATTGGGCACGAATGTAACCGTATAAGTGCCCTTGCTCTTCTTGGCAAGCGTCTCCTTGAGCAGACGAATCGTGCCATTCGTTGCATTATAGGTGTAATCCGTGCCGCGCTCGAGCACCGTACTGCCGATTTTGATGGAATCCAGACGCGTGCCCGCCGGAAGAACGACGTTTACCGTCTGATCGGCATGGTTTGCGGACTGCTCGTACTTGTCAAAGGTAACCTGGCTCGGGCTGACTGCGCTCTGCGCCGAGTTGCTGACCGCCAGACCGATAGCTGCCTTGGAGCCGTCCTCAAAGGTCAGTTCTGCGGTGTAGGTGCCCGCCTTGAGCGTGGACAGATAGGTTTTGTACACGCGGATACCGTTCTTGTCGCTCAGCAGGTTGTAATCCGTGCCCTGCTTGAGATTGGTGCCGTTGACCGAAACACGGGTCAGATCGTTCTTGTCCGCGTTGAAGGTGAATTCGTAGGAGAACGCGATCGCGTCCTTGTTGTTCACGTCGATGGACAGCGTGGACGGAGAAACCGAAACGCTGGTGGACGCCGCAACGTCCTTGCCGGCAATCTTCGCGGTGATGCCGCTCGCCAGCTCAACGCTGGTCGGCTGCATGGTCAGCTCACAGCCGTTGGAGTTGAGCACCGCCTTCTGAACCGAGCCGCCGCCGGTGACAGTGGTTCTTCCGTTCGCGGTAAGCGTGCTGATGGAGGTGCTGCCGGTCGTCAGGATGGTGCCGGTCTGCTCATTGGCAACGTCCCAGACAGCTGCATCCAGCGTCAGGCTGACGCTGCTGCCGTTCATTTTAAGATCGGAGAAGCCGCCTGCAGTCGCTGCCAGATTGCTCTCGGTCAGCGTTGCAGAGGTTTTCACCTCGGTGGTGCCGATGTTGGTGTTGCCGGTCGCAATGACCTGCGGGGTCAGTCCGGTCGGGTTGGAGACGACCATCTCGAGTGCGGAAACACCGTCCAGCGTTACATTGCCGCCGCTGACGATGATATCGCCCGCAACGGTGACATCCTCAAGCGTTACATTGCCCGCCAGAACGCCCTCAGTGATGTACAGATTGCCCTTGATATCCGCATCGGCCAGCGTGCACGGTACGGAAATCGTAACGTTTTTGGTATCGCTCTTGAGCGTAGCCTGCGAGTACACGTTGCCGTTCTTATTCAGCGAGGTGCCCATATAGCCGTACAGCATTTTGGCGATTTCGCCTCGGCTGAGCGTGCCCTGCGGCTTAAAGGTACCGTTCGTGTAGCCATTGATATAACCCTGCTTGACCGCTTCCGCAACGTAGGACTTGCTGTAATCGCTCAGCTTGGCCCGATCAGAGAACATATCCAGCGCAGACAGGTCAGCCATCGGCGTGTACTTGTGCAGTCGGCCGAGGATGGTTGCCGCCTGCTCACGGGTCAGCGTGCCCTCCGGCGCCATACGGTTGTTGCCGACACCGTTGATATAACCCTGCTTGACCGCAATCTGCACGGTTTCGTAGAAAACATCGCTCGAATTGACATCCGAGAAGCTGATATCCGCCTTTTCGGTAAAGCCGAACGCGCGGTTGATATAGCGCATGAACTCCCAGCGCGTTACCTTGTCATCCGGGCCGTAGTTGCCCGTGCTGGCAGACGGATTGATAATGCCGTTTTCATGCAGCTCGGTAATGTAGGACTTTGCCCAGTGGCCATCAATATCCGAAGCCGCAAAGGCAGCCGGCACGGTACTGACCAGCAGCGCCGCTGTCAGTACGGCGGAAAGGACTTTTTTCAAAGCTATCACCTCTTATTATAATTTACCTTTATTCTACCATTCTTTTGTTTATTTGTGTACTGTTATTTTTATCTCGAGACAGGGCTTTTGTCTAAATAGACGGCCTGCTGCCGTTTTGGTTCCGCATTTTCGCAGAATTTTCCGGTATTCTCACAGAACGTACAATTTCTGCTCTGCCGTTTTGTATATCATTACTCCGCTTCATGGAATCTTTTCACAAATTCGCGCAAAACCCCTTGCATTGACAGCCGGATATTGTATAATTTAGATAGTGGCAATCCGTCGGCTGAACGCGGCGATGCGCCAACTAACACGATGAGGTGATACCAATGGATTATATGTCGGAATACAAGCGTTGGCTGGACTGCTCTGCCCTCTCTGCGGACGAGCATGCCGAGCTGGCTGCTGTTGCAGATAATCAGGAAGAGATCGAAAGCCGTTTCTTTGCGCCGCTGTCGTTCGGCACGGCCGGTCTGCGCGGTGTACTGGGCGTCGGCCTCAACCGCATGAACCGCTTTACCGTCGGTCAGGCTGCACAGGGTCTGGCAAACCTGATCGTATCGAACGGTCAGGCCGCAATGGACCGCGGCGTTGCCATCGCATACGACTCCCGCCATTTCTCGGCCGAGTTCGCCAAGCAGTCTGCGTGCATCATGGCCGCAAACGGCATCCAGTCGCTGCTGTTCGATGAGCTGCGTCCGACCCCGGAGCTGTCCTTCGCTGTCCGTCACTACGGCTGCATCGCAGGCATCAACATCACGGCTTCCCACAACCCGAAGGAATACAACGGCTACAAGGTTTACTGGGAGGACGGCGCACAGCTTCCTCCGGCCGAGGCAGACGTGGTTGCCAGTGAAATGGCAAAGACCGATATCTTCACCGGTGTAAAAACTGCAGACTACGATGAGTCCGTCAAAAACGGTCTGATCCGTATTCTGTCTAAGGAGACCGACGAGGCTTACCTCAGCGAAGTCATTAAGGTTGCGGTAAATCCGGACTGCGTAAAGCAGGTTGCCGATGAGTTCAAGCTGGTGTACACGCCGTTCCACGGTGCCGGCTACCGTCTGGTGCCCGAGATCCTGCGCCGTCTGGGCTACAAGCACATTATCTGTGAGCCGGAGCAGATGAAGATCGACGGCGACTTCCCGACCGTTAAGAACCCGAATCCGGAGTACAAGGAAGGCTTTACGCTCGCCATCGAGCTGGCAAAGCAGAACGATGTTGATCTGATCATCGGCACCGACCCGGACTCCGACCGTACCGGCATCGTCCTCAAGGACAAGTCCGGCGAGTATGTCACCCTGTCCGGCAACCAGGTCGGCGTGCTGCTCACCGATTACATCATCACCGCAAAGAAGCTGACGAACACCATGCCTGCACATCCGGCGGTGCTCAAATCCATCGTTACCACCGAGATGGCACGCGCGGCGGCTGAAAAGAACGGCGTTGAGTGCTTCGACACCTTCACCGGCTTCAAGTTCCTTGCCGAGAAGATCAAGCAGTTCGAGCAGGACGGCTCGCACGAGTACATTTTCGCATTCGAGGAGTCCTACGGCTACCTGTGCGGCGATTATGCCCGCGACAAGGATGCCGTTACCGCTTCCATGCTGATCGCCGAGATGGCGGCTTACTACCGCACCCAGGGCAAGACCCTGTACGACGCAATGGAAGAGATGTACGAAAAGTACGGCTGCTACTGCGAGCAGACCATTTCGATCGTTATGCCGGGCGTTTCCGGCCTGCAGCGCATGAAGGAGCTCATGCAGGAGCTGCGCGACAAGCCGCTGACCCAGATCGGCACCCACAAGATCGATTACACCCGCGACTACATGCCGGGCACCCGCACCTGCATGGCAGACGGCAAGTCCGAGCCGATGGAGCTTAAGGGTCAGAACGTGATGTACTACGAGCTCGAGGGCGGCACAACCTTTATCATCCGTCCGTCCGGCACCGAGCCGAAGGTCAAGGTTTACATCATGGCCAAGGGCGAGAACAAGGCCGAGGCCGCAGAAAAGGTCGAGGCTCTGACCGTTGCAGCGAAGGAAATCGTAAAGTAACTGAGGCAACACCGCAGTAAAAATCCAGCAACGCTGAATGCAGCCGAATTCCGGTTCGGCTGCATTTTTCCGGAATCACCTTGATTACCGAAATTATTATACCTTAATTATTTTAGGGGAACAAAAATATGATCAAACGCATTATTTCCTGTATTGTAAGCACGGTCATCGTGCTCGGTGCCACCATCGCGTATGACCGCACGCCTGCGTGCCGCATTGCCGTGATGGAGCAGGTGCCGACACAGCTGGCTTCCGTTCTGCCGCGTGCTGCCTCCTATGAACTGGAGCTGCGCACGGAGGAAGGCAGCCGCAGCTACACGGTCAACTGCCATGACAAGGACGGCAGCACCTTCCGCTCCTACACCATGCAGACCGTGGAAGGCGAGGAAGAACCGCTCAATTTCACCTATACGGACTACACCTATGACGGAAACGGCAACTGCACGGATGCTATCACCACCGACAAAACCAACAACTCTACTTCGGAATACCGCCGCAGCTATGACGACAAAAACCGCGTTCTTCGCACGGAAAACTACGAGGACGGCGAACTTTCGGTCTCCTCTGAGACGGTTTACACCGAGGTTGACAACGGTCAGTCCTCTGCCGTCAACACGGTTTACGACGCAGACGGCAATGAGCTGATGGTCGTCCGCATGGGCATGAACACCAACGGTGATGTGCTGTCCTCCCGCACCTACGAGGGCGAGGACAACATCACCTCCTCCACCGACAACCGTTATGACAGTCAGGGACGGCTCATCCAGTCAGTCACCGTAGACGAGAGCGGCATCGTGTTAGAAGTGCTCACCGTGTACTCGGTGGACGGCAAAACGCAGACCACCCGCTCGACTATCGAAGGCGGCACACTCTCGACCGATACCCGTACCTTTGATGATAACGGCAATCTGGTCTCCATGCACCAGACCGACAGCGACGGCTACGCAAGCGATACCACTTATACACAGTTTAAGTGACCTGTCGCAGAACTTTAATCCGCAGTGAAAACCACCCGTTCGGGTGGTTTTTCCTTTTTTCGGACATACATTATCAGCTATACACCGACCATTTCTCCCTATTTGTCGGTTTTCCGCTAAACTCCTGCAAAATTCCTGTCTGGATATTGCTTTTTCCCGGTCAAACGGCTATAATCGCTATATGTGTATCAAGACTGTGTCAACAGGGCACAGCTATAGAGAAATAGATCGGAGGTGCGCTATGCGCATCATTATTGTAGGCTGCGGCAAAGTCGGCTCGGAGCTGGCGGGACAGCTCAGCGCGGCCGGACACGACCTGACACTGGTTGACCTGTCCGAACGCCGTCTGGAGGAACTGTCCAACACACACGACCTTGCTACAGTAAAGGGCAGCGGCACCAGCTATCACGTTCTGCGTGAAGCCGGCGTGCAGGATACCGACCTGCTAATCGCCGTTACCACCCATGACGAAATCAATCTGCTTTCCTGCCTGATCGCTCGCAAAGCATCCGGCTGCCACGCCATTGCGCGTGTGCGCGATCCGGAATATGTATCCGACCTCGGCTTTATCCGCGATGAGCTGGGTATTTCGATGGTCATCAACCCCGAGCTGTCCACCGCGCGTGTTGTTTCGCGTCTGATCCGCTTCCCGTCGGCCATCCGCGTCAGCACGTTTGCCCGCGGACGCATCGAGCTGCTCGACCTCAAAATCCCGCACGAGTCCCGCCTGGACGGCATGGCGGTCTGCGAGGTCAATCCTCTGCTCCGCACGGACGTGCTGCTGTGCATGGTCCGCCGCGACGGTCAGACCTATATCCCGAAGGGCGACTTCATCCTGCACGAGAACGATAACATCACCGTCATCATTCCGCCGCACGAGCAGAGCGAATTTTTCGAGAAGGTCGGTCTGCCGGTCAAGCGCATTTCCTCTGCGATGCTGGTCGGCGGCGGCAAAATCTCGTACTTTCTTGCGAGAATCCTGCTGGATTCCGGCATTGCAGTCAAGATTATCGAAAACAAACTGGAACGCTGCGAGGCGCTTTCCGAAATGCTCCCGAACGCGACCATCATCTACGGCGACGGCACCGACCGCGACCTGCTCGACGAGGAGGGTCTGGCGACCTGCGAGGCGTTTGCGGCGCTCACCGGCATGGACGAGGAGAACATTCTGCTCGCGCTGCACGCCGGCCGTCATTCCCGTGCGAAGCTGTTCACCAAGGTTAACCGTGTGAACTTTGAGGAAGTCATCGCCAGCATGCCGATCGGCAAGGTGATTCGCCCCAGGCAGACCACCGCCGAGCTGATCAGCCAGTACACCCGCGCCATGCAGAACTCAATGGGCTCCAACGTGGAGACCCTGCATCAGCTGGGCGGCGCAGAAGCGCTTGAATTTCGTGTTGCGGCGCACCACCTCACCGGCGTTCCCCTGCAGGATATGCCGATTCGTCCGGATGTTCTGCTGTGCTGCATCAACCGCAGAGGCAAGCGAATCATTCCGCGCGGCCACGATGTGCTGCATGAAGGCGATACGGTTATCGTCGTTTCCACCTTCGAGGGCATGAACGACCTTCAGGATATCTTCCTGCCGACAACCAGAGGGAGCGGAAAATGAATTTCGCAATCGTCCGCTATCTGATCGGCTGGCTGATGGGCATTGAGTCCCTGTTCCTGCTGCTGCCCGCGTTTACCGCGGTCATTTACCGTGAACCCGAGCTGCCTGCCTATATCGCCACCGCACTGATTTGTATGGTCGGCGCAGGCATTCTGTGTGAATACAAGCCGAAAAACACCAAGTTCTACGCACGCGAAGGCTTTGTGGCAGTCGCGCTGTGCTGGCTGGTGCTGGCCGTGACCGGTGCCCTGCCGTTCGTGCTCAGCCGCGAGATTCCGTTCGCAGTAGATGCGATTTTCGAGGCCGCATCCGGCTTCACCACCACCGGTGCTACCATTCTCGGCGATGTGGAAGCGCTTTCGCATGCCTCTATGCTATGGCGCTGCCTGATGCACTGGGTCGGCGGCATGGGCATTCTGGTGTTCATGCTGATCGTCCTGCCGCTGGCAGGCGGTCAGACCATTTATCTGATGCGCGCAGAAAGCCCGGGACCCTCGGTCTCCAAAATATCGCCGCATATGCGCGATACCGCGCTTATCCTGTACGCGATTTACTTTGGACTGACCGTTCTGCAGATCATTCTGCTGCTGCTCGGCGGCATGCCGATGTTCGATGCCATCTGCGTTTCACTCGGCACGGCAGGTACCGGCGGCTTCGGCAACTGGAATGATTCCATCGCGCACTACAACAGCGCCTACCTGCAGAATGTCATCTCAGTCTTTATGATTCTTTTCGGTATCAATTTCAACGCGTATTTTCTGCTTTTGACCCGTAAATTCAAGCAATTATTCAAAATCGAGGAGATTCGCGTGTACCTCGGCGTGATTGCCGTATTTACCACGCTGATCGCCTTCAACGTGCGCGGCTGCTTCAGTTCGCTGCGCGAGAGCTTCCACCATTCCCTGTTTCAGGTTGCGTCTATCATCACGACCACCGGTTTTTCAACCGTGGACTTTAACCAGTGGCCCGCATTCAGCAAGCTGCTGATCGTGCTGCTGATGTTCATCGGCGCGTGTGCCGGTTCGACCGGCGGCGGCATGAAATGCTCGCGCATCCTGCTGCTGTTCAAGGGCGTAAAGAAGGAAATGATGTCGCTGATTCATCCGCGTCTGGTGCGCGTGCATAAAATGGACGGACAGCGCGTCCAGCACGAGGTCATGCGCTCGGTCAACGCCTTTCTTGTGGCATATCTGATCGTCATTGCCATTTCCGTCCTTATTGTCAGCCTGCACTGTGAGGATATGGTAACCAGCTTCACCTCGGTCGTTACCTGCATCAATAACGTCGGTCCGGGACTCAATCAGGTCGGTCCGGCAGCCAACTTCAGTGCGCTGCACCCGCTGAGTAAAATCGTGCTGACTTTCGATATGCTCGCCGGTCGTCTGGAGCTGTTCCCCATGCTTCTGCTGTTTGCACCCGAAACGTGGAGAAGAAACCGATAAAAAAACTGCCGCTAAACGTATACCGTTTAGCGGCTTTTGCGATGTCGAACGACCACGAATCGTTCCGGTGCTTCACCGACACACCCGAATCATCGCGGCAGAATATGTCGAGATGGGGTTTTCCGGTTGCTCAGGGTATCTATCTCTTTGGATAACATAATGGTTTTCGGCATATCGAGCATGCTGAGCAGTTCCTCGGAAAAATAAAAGGAATTGCGGTCTCCCTGCTCAAAAATCAGATACGGATAAAGTTTCAGTTCATCGAGCGTGATACACTTCCGGTCTGTGTTTCCCGCAGGATAAAACCGTACCGGTCCGCGTCGCACTCCTTGACAACCTCGACGAATGCGTTTACCGCGAACGAATAGTGCTGACATGACACGCAGAACTTTGGCACGCGCTTATTGCCCACGCCGAAGTGCTTCTGCATGATGTCTGCCTGCTCGAGCAGCATACGCGCAAACGAAAGCAGTGCCGCACTCATCCGTGCTCTGCCCGCACGGTTCCGCGCACTGGCGGAAAAGTACGGCTGCGCCTTTCACCCCGGTTTTGTCAGGTGACAAAACCGGGGTGTTTTTTACCGCATTTTATCCACAGCCTGTTGATAACTTCTGTGGATTGTGTGTCATTTTTTGCAGAATTTACGCGTGTTTCACGCTGTTTTTCCTATTGGTGTATTTCGTGTCGAAAATCGGACATTTCGTGTATCCGGCCGCACAACGGGCTGCAAAGCTGCTATGATAAATGCAGGCAATTTTTAGTCTCTTTTCTGCAGGCGCGGCTCGTTCCACCGCACCGCAGAATGGGAAAAGGAGGAATATACCATGAAATTCAAACGCGGCATAAGCCTTGCTCTGGCACTGGCTCTTATCGCCGGCATAGGCGGCCCGCTTGATATCCGCGCAGCGGCGGCGGATACCGGCAGCTCGGACGCGCTTGCGGCGCTCGGTATTGATTCGAGCAAAGCGCCCGACGGCTTTAATGCCAACGACCCCAGCAACCCATACGGGCGCAATACCATCAAGGTTACGCCGGTGTACGAGCTGTATACCGTTGGTCTGAAGAATGATGTTCTGCCGTCGGATAAAATCGGCCTGGACAAGCGTGAAAGCGCAGAGAAATGCGATACAAGCGTTTCCCAGTCCAACCAGACGGACAATATCCTTCAAAGCATGCTGTACGGCAATGATGACAATGCATCTACCCAGGCTGAACAGTTTCTGACGGCTAAGACCGATTCCAAGGAAATCTCCAAGGGTAAAACCACCTCTACCGGCACATACGCACAGTTCCCGGTGGGCAGCAAGGGCAATGACGGCTATGCCACCAAGGGTTATCTGACCGGCATGACCAATGCCACTACCAAGCTGAACGACAAGACCGATTACGCTATGGCAGACGTGGCCGCAGGCCATTTCACCTCGGACAAGGACGCAAAGTCCTCGCAGACGGTCATGGTTTACGCCGGTGACCTGAGCGCGAAAGGCGGTCTGTACCTGCGGTTCGGCAATGCGACAACCGGCGAGTACGGCAAGCCGATCACACTGCTGGACACCAGCAAGGAAATCGGCAACCCGAATCTGACCGACACCAGCGACGAAGACAGCACGACCGCCAAAAAGGTCGAAAACTTCGCAGAAAACCCGTATCAGTTGAAAAACTACCTGCAGGTAGCTACCGGCGACTGGGACAACGACGGTAAGGACGAGGTTGCGGTCTATGTACCGGAGGTCGGCAATTCCCGCATTGAGATTTACGACCTGCAGACTGACGATTACTCCAATCCCTCTAACTGGAGACAGGCGTGGACGTACTTCTTCCGTGAGGGCAGTGTCGTTTCCAACATGATCTCTCTCGTCAGCGGTGACGTCAACCAGGACGGCGTAGACGATCTCGCCTGCACCTGGGGTTACTACTACGGTCCGCAGCAGAACGCAGGCTCGCGTGCAGTTGTAATGTTCGGCTCCACGAGCGCGCACATGCTGCAGAGCTCGCAGGAATTCCCGCTGACCTACGAGGGCAGCAATCTGGTCCGCGCATCCTTCGCCTTCGGCGATATGACCGGCGGCGGCAAAACGCTGATTCTGGCGGCTCAGTCGGATGCCGACCTCAAGGCAAATAAGCAGAACACGCGCTATGTAGGTTTGTACGCATGGAACGGCGTCACCTTCAAGCCGTCTGTTTCGCAGAATTTCGATCTGTTCTCCAAGAACGATAAAGGCGAGTACATCTACGGTGCAATGGCAAAGCACAACGATATCTTCCGTTCTCTGCCGCTGTGCCCGGCCAATACGGCGATTATCTCCCGTCCGACCGCAGGTGATAAAGCCGATGACGGCAAAACCAGCGATCTGCTGTACTTTGACAGCCTTGTTATCTCCTGCGACGAGAATGGTCTGAACATCAAGCAGGCGCTCGATAACACGGCCGCTATGCCGAATGAGGACTACGTCGAGTACGATGCATCCGCAGGCTCTGTGACCACCGCGGTGGATAAAGACAACAACACCGCAGGTTCGGGCACGCTGTTCACCCTGACGCAGACCATGTCCAAGGATGAGAACAAGTATTCTGAATCCTACAACGTCACCGGTAAAGTTCCCCAGTACGCAACCCGTTATTATTACAAGAGCTGGTGGCATAAACTGTTCCGCAAAAGATCTTCCTATCAGGCTTTTGTCGGCTATGTAGATGCTACTACATCGCAAACAACGCCGTACACCACCCGCACGCCGGGTACAACCAGACTTTCGACCGTCAACCTGTTTGACGACTCTCAGCCGGTAAAAACCGATGTCAACAGCTCGTACACGCTCTGTCTCGCCAACACGGACGACGATACCAGCTACATGACCTACACCGGCAAGCACTATTACACCTACTCCGATCCGCAGGTTCTGGCGGTACTGGCTTCGCCTCCGTACTTCTCCGATCTGCTCGACCGCGATGACCTGTCCGGCAACTATGCCGAGTCCTCCACCACCTACTCGAGCATGAAGGGCACCGAGAATGGCACCAGCTCCTCCTCTACCATCTCGGTCGGCGCGTATGTCTCCTTTGAGCAGGAATTCTCGGTATTCGGCGTTAAGATCGGCAGCGTTGAGGCGGAAGCCGCCTTTACCTCCGGTTTCACCTACGAGACCGAGCACACCTCCTCGCTCGAGCAGTCCATCACCTACGAGACAACCTCCGGCGAGGACAGAGTGGCGTTCTATTCCATCCCGATGGAGATTTACGAGTATACCTCCTACATCCCGGACGGAACAGGCAAATACACTAAAGTAACCTCCACCGTTTCCATCCCGCACGAAGCCTCGATCGGTCTGATCGACCTGTCCGACTACGAAAACATTGCCGAGGATTACAGCGTTCTGCCGTCCATTTCGGGCAGCGTGCTGACGCATACGATCGGTGATCCGTCCAGCTATCCGAGCGCACCGAGTGCAGGCTCCAAGGCTTATAACGGTGATCCGGCTAAGGTTGACTTCACCGCGGCAGGCGGCGGCTCCGGCATCACGCAGGAGATCAGCTTCTCCACCTCGGACAGCAAAAACTACACCAACACCACCTCTATCGAAACCAAGGCCGGTGCAGGCGCAGGCGGCGTAACCGCAGGCGTGGTTGCCGGTTCGGAAAGCTCTGCCGGCAAGGTATCGGTCAACACCGCAGGCGGCTCGTTCTCCGGTTCGCTGCAGAATATGCCGATTGAAGCCAAACCGTACGGCTACGGCATGAATTGGCGCATTTTCTGCTACAACTACCGCAGCGGCAATCAGGCGTTCCCGGTTGTTACCTACGCGGTAACCGAGCCGCAGGCTCCGTCTCCGCTGCCGGACGATTTTGAGCAGGATGTTGCGAAAACCACCGATGATTCCGTCACCCTGACGTGGACCTACGACAAGATCGTTTCCGGTTTCCAGCTGTACCGCTACTACGATTTCCCGGACGGCTCCGGCCGCAAGGAACTCGCATTCGTACCGTTTACCGAGGGTAATCCGAACGGCGACGGCACCTACACCTTCAGCTACACGGATAAGAACCTGTCTCCCTATACCGAGTATGAGTATCAGATTCAGACCCGCAACAACAACAAGGCCGAGCAGCAGCGCAACAGCATCTACAGCGAACCGCTGACCTGCCGCACCAAGACCACCGCAGGTTATCCCGATATTTCGGTAACGATTGACGGCAAGGAGAAGCAAACGGTTCTGCCGATCTATCCGGATTCTCTGGCAACCGCAACGGTTAAGTATAACGGTGACAATAAAAATCCGGATGGCGGCAAGTATAACAGTGTAAACTATCAGTGGCAGAAGCTGAACAATGGTTCCTGGACCGATATTGCCGGCAGCGTTTCCGATATGCTGAGCATCGAAAACGCCGGTTCTGCGGACAAGGGCACTTACCGCTGCCGTCTGAATGTGCGCTATTGGGATAATACCTCCCAGACCGAGTACAGCATTTCCGCTTACTCGCCTGAGATTACCACGCAGTACAGCAAGCGCACGCCCAGGTGTGATCTGAATGTTACGGCAGAGAATGTTCAGGCTGGCGGTACGTTCAACCGCACGCTGCACATCAATGCTACGATGCGTTCCGCATCTGCTACCTCCATCCCGACCGGCACGCTCAGCTTCCTGATTCGCGGCACGGACTTCTCTACCACGGTTGCGGCTGAGATTGACAAAACCGGCAAGGTTACAAAGGATGTTATCGTGCCCGCAGACGGCGCTTACACGGTTACCCCGTATTATCCGGGCAGCTATGTATTCAAGGATATGAGCAACGCGGAAGGCCAGATGGTTCTCGTTGGCGAGAACGCGACCGGCTATCAGCTGACGCTCACCAACGGCAAGGATAACAACAGCGTCACCCGCTTCACCTACGGCGATACGGTAACGCCGTCGCTCTCCCGCATGAGTAAGGATACGCATGGTCTGCAGAAGGTCGATAACGCAACCTTCAAGTATGCAGTTTCCGGTTCCGAGGATTCGCAGCCGCTGACAAAGAACAATAAGCTGAATGCCGGCACTTACACGCTGTATGCTTATGTAAACGGCGAAACCAAGCCGGTTGCGGAAACTGAGTTTACCGTTGTTCAGCGTGCCGTTACGCTGCGCGTTGTCACTCCGAAGGACGGCGTTGATCAGACTCTGGTCAATCCGAGCACCCAGCTTTCTCTCTCGGCAGACACGAAAAACATGACTGCTGATGAGATTAAAGCTCTGCACCTTGACTATACCGCAGTCAACACCGCAGGCAATACGGTAACGCTCGAGCCGAACATTGCACCCAGCAACTACACGATTTCCCCATGCAAGACTACCGCTACCAGCGAAACGCTGTACAACAACTATGAATTCACCTTTATCCCCGGTGTTTACACGGTAAACGGCACGACTTACATCCTGACCCTCAAGGCTGAGGACTTCGGCGAAGGCGCAAATAAGCACTCTGTCGGTTCTGCGTCGATCATTACCGCAGGTCTGAATGCCGGCAAGGCGGATGACGGCAGTGCAATCTCCAGCTTTACCGCAGACACCGATGTTACCCTGACCGCTACGCCGGATGCAGGTTATGCAGTTGACCATTGGACCTACGGCGGTCAGACAATTAAGGATGGCAGCGGTAATCCCATCACAGCAAACAGCGTTACTATCAAAACAGGTGTAGCATCCGCAATCGTTTCGGTATTTTTCAAGACCACCGATACCAAACTGAATGCTTCCGTTCAGAATAAGCAGGGCGGTACACTCAAATGCACGGATGAAGATGGCTCCGGAAGCCTCAAGAACTTCCCGGTTTACATTGCCAGCGGTGCAAAGTTCAACTTCACCGCAACGCCGAATACCGGCTGGCACTTCAAGCAGTGGATTCTCGCGAAACGCGGTGCAAACAGTTATCCGTCCGGCACCCCGCACGATAACGGCTCCAACACGCTCTCTGTTGAGGTTGGCGTGCAGGATATTGATCTGGCTGCCGTATTCGAGCGCGACAGCTACACGCTGACGCTGGAAGGCGAACTGACCGCAAGCTATCAGACGGTTGATCCGAACGATACCTCCAAGACGCTCACCAAGTCTCTCAAGAGCGGCGAAAGCGTTACCGGTGATACGGAAATTACGGTAGCGCCCAAGGCAGGCTATGCTGCCGCCACGGGCGAGACCTATCAGGTGAACGGCAAGGCTGTTGAAGCAGGAAAGCTCAACGCTGACGGCAGCTATACCTTCCCCATCACCGAGAACACCAAGGTTTCGCTCAAGACCGACCGTGCCGCATTTGCGATTACCACACCGAAAATGGAGCATGGCACGATCATTGCAACCGTAGACGGCGAAGCTGTGAACGATCTGTCCAAGATTCCCGGCGGCAGCAAGGTTGAGCTGCAGGCACGCGCAGACCGCGGCTGGCATTTCAAGAACTGGGTTGTAAACGGTACTGCTCAGGATGAAGCTGCGGCAAAGACCAACGGCACTTACACCATCAGCGAACTGGCCGGCGATCTGTCCATCCACGCCGAATTTGCCCAGAGCGCTTCCTACACCGCCAAGGCTACCGCTGCAGCCGGCAACGGCACCGTAAAATACACGCTGTATGATATCTACGGTGAGGAAGTTGAGACCAAGGCTATGCCGACTGATGGCATAACCATCTATAAGGATGAGGAAATCACCTTCCATGCAGCGCCAAAGACTGGCTATCAGGTTGAACAGTGGGAAGTAAACGGCAAAAAGACTGCCGTAAACTCCAAAACCAATCCGGAAGGCAAAATCCGTGCGGACAAGAATATTACTGCAACCGTATACTTTAAGGTTACGGCAAGCTATCCGCTTACTTTCGGCACTGCTGATGAGAACGGCCATCTGACCGCCAAGATTGACGACACCGCGATTAACTCTCAGACCAAGCAGCCGAACGGCAGTGTAATCACCTTCACTGCAGCACCAAACACCCAAAAGATGGTTGAAAAGTGGACGGTTACCCAGGGTGACATTACCGCAGCAGAAAACGATGCTGCTGTACAGGTTGATGGTGTAAATCTTGTCGATCCAATTTATATTCACACACTCGATGACAACCAGACCATCCGCGTTCACTTCACCAACCTTGTACAGTACGATGCCAAGATTTCCGGCACGAACGGCACCGGCAAATTCACCTACACCACGCCGATTCAGCCGAACGACAACGGTGTGATCGACACCAACACCACCAAGGTTCGTGCGAACGGCACGGTCAAGCTGACGCTCACACCGAGCGCAAACTGTGTCGGCACCGCCGAGGAAATCAAGTCCGAACTCCAGAAGGCGGCTCCGAATGCCGTTGTTTCCGTAACCGAGAAGGACGGCAGCTTTGAAGCGGTTATCCGCAACGTAACGGAAGCTCTGGCGGTCAACACCGACAATCTGTTCCACAAAACTTACGCAATTACGGCCAGCAAGGCCGAAAACGGCAGTGTTTCCGCTTCTGCGGCACGCACCAAGGCTGGCGACAAGGTAACGCTCACCGCTGCACCCGCAAGCGGCTATCAGCTGAAAACCCTGACGCTAACACCGGAGACCGCACTCGATAAGACGGTTTCCGCGTCCACCCTGACCTACACCTTCACCATGCCGGCAAATGACGTTACTGTCACCGCAGCCTTTGCCGCCAAGCCGAGCAGCGGCGGCGGTGCAGGCGGCGGCGGTGGAGCGGGCGGCGGCGGTGTTGCACCGGCTCCGACCGACAGCGGCTCGTCCTCCATCACTGCACCGGACGGCACCAAGGTTCCCGCAACGGTTGCGGTAAAGAACGGCACCGCAGCAGTTTCTGCCGACAGCTCCAAGCTGACTGCGGTTTCCGGCAAGGATTCGCTGACGCTTGACCTGTCCGCAGATTCCACCGTACGCACGGTATCGCTCACCGGCGATGTGGTAGCTGCTCTTGCCGGTGCAAAGAACGGCGCAGCGCTTACCCTGCCGAACGGCACGGTTGCACTCGACCGTGAGACGCTGACCGCACTCGGCAGCGCCGCACAGGCTGACGGTATGGCAAGTATTTCGCTCGCTTCCGCTGACAAGTCCTCCCTGACTGACGCACAGCGCAAATACCTGCCGAAGAACAGCACCATCCTGAACATTTCTGCGCAGGTACAACCGAAAAACGGCACTGCAACCCGCGTTCACGCGCTGAACGGCACGGCTGCGATTTCTGTGGCATACAGCCTCAAGAGCGGCGAGAACGCCGATCATCTGGTTGCATACTATCTTGCTGAGGACGGCTCGTTTGAAAAGCTGCCTGTCATTTATGATGCAGCGACCGGAAAGGCTACCTTTAAGACCACCCACTTCTCCACCTTCGTTATCACCCACGAGTACAGCAGCGACTTCTCCGATGTCAACCTGCGCAAGTGGTTCTACAACGAGGTCAACACCGCACTCGAGAACGGCTGGTTCAAGGGCCTGACCGCGACTAAGTTCGGTCCGGATGACGGCATGACCCGCGCAATGCTGGTTCAGGTACTCTACCGCATGAGCGGCAGCAAGGCCGCTTCCACCGCACAGTTCACCGATGTGGCGGACGGCAAGTGGTACGCGGAAGCCATCGCATGGGCCTCCGAAAATGGCATCGTCAACGGCTTCACGGACGGCAGATTCCAGCCGGATACGCTGATCACCCGTCAGCAGCTGGCGGCCATCCTGTACCGCTACGATACCTATCGCGGTCATACGCCGCAGGGCAGTGCAGCACTCGATGGCTACGCAGACGCGGCTTCTGTCGAGTCGTGGGCTACTGAAGCAATGAGCTGGGCGAATGGCAACGGTCTGGTAACCGGCGTTACCCCGACTACGCTCGTGCCGAACGGCACCGCAACCCGTGCTCAGGTAGCGGTTATCCTCAGCCGCTACACCGACCAGTAATCCCATCCGATCCATACCACCCAACGGATATGGCATGAACAACCGCCCTGCAAGGGCAGACAATACCGACAGCGCCTGAAAACGCACACAAGCGACACCAATCGAAATATGGTGTCGCTTGTTTTTTGCCTCTCACACGGAATACGCTCACGCGAGAACGAATCGAACAGCCGCGGCAGAAATTCCATGCTCCTATGTCAGCTTCTCCGGCGTGATATACTCTGCCAACCGAATCGCAAGTATTTCCAGGCTTGCGGCTCATTATATCGTACATCATGTTCTATATTTGCATAATACTGTGCAAATTCGACTCATTTTGATTTACAACGTCGTTGCGGAGTGATATACTGAAATTACCAGATAAGATGCGCCGGATTATGCTTTGAGGAGATGCTATAATGACCATGAATGACCCGCTGCTCCGCACGGACAGCTATGCAAAAATCTTCCTGTATAACACCCATGAAACCGTCGCCTGTGTGCCGCGCCACACCATCCGCATGCGCGATAAAGTGCGCCCGGACAAGCTGCGCGAAGCCGTCGAGCAGGCACTGCTGCGCTTTCCGCACATGATGCTGACCGCCGAGCCGACCGAGACCGCGTTCCGCTACCGCCGCAACGTGCAGCCCGCCGTAGTGCTGCCGTTCGACGGTGTATCCACCCGCTACACCATCGGCTCCAAGGATACGAACGGATACTTATTTCTCGTCGGCTACCACGACAAGACCATCTATATGGAGTATCAGCACTCTATCTCGGATGGACGCGGATTCGAGGAATTTATCCGCTGTGTACTGTTCCAGTACCTGAAAAACTGCGGTTTCCCGGTTGAGAATGACGGCTCTGTGCGCGGCATGGATACCCGCTGGTCTCCCGAGGAGAGCGCAAACGGCTACGAGCAGCTGGCAGACCGTGAATTTTCGCCGGATGGCATCTGGAAAAAGCCGGAGGCTGTTCATGCCCCCGAGGTACAGTGGGGCGCTGACGGCTCCGAGGTCGTTACCGAGGTGACGTTCCCGTTTTCTCAGCTGCACGATTACGCAAAGTCCATCGGCGTCAGTCCGCTGTCCGTACTGGCTCCGCTAATGATGAAAGCGTTTGATGATAAGTTCGGCGGAACGGACAAGCCGGTTATCGCGGAGATTCCGGTCGATCTGCGTCCGCTGCTGCCGACGCTTACCACGCGGTATTTTATTTGCTTTATCGATCTGCCGTATTTTCCGGAGTACCGCGATCTGCCGAATGACGAGGTGTTCCGGCGCACGAAGGCGTTTTTGAAGGATCAGATGCAGCGCGAACAGCTGCTCTATCGTGCAAAAGCCGCCGCAGACCGCTGTGAATCGCTGCATGAGGCAGACATGCCGCTCGCAGAGAAAATGCAGGCGGCACAGAAGGTCACGACCGATTTTGTGCTCGAGGACAGCTTTCTCATTACCAATGTCGGCCGGTTCGCCCTGCCGGAAAGCTGCCGTCCGTATGTACTCGATTACGGCGCAATCCTGCCGTGTGCTGTGCAGCCGTTTGCGCTGCTGATCTCGTCGTATGGAGATAAAATGAAACTGTCCGTCGCGCAGCGCGACCACGATATGCAGGTTGTCGAGGATTTGTGCGCCGGTCTGCGGCAGCTTGGCATCCAGCCGGAGACACTCAGCTATCCGTTTGTAGTAACACGGTATAACGGACTTGAGTGCGGGATGTAAGTTCAAAACTGTAATTTCAAAAGCAAAACGCTCAGCTATCAAACGATAGCTGAGCGTTTTGCTTTATCCAAGCCGCGCGACTGTATACCCGACATACAGACCGGCACCGGTCACAAGTGCATTCTCATCCACATCGAAGCCGCCGTTATGGTTGGTGATCATCGTGTGCGGCAAATCCGGATTGCCGGTGCCGAGATACGCATACGCGCCCGGCTTATACAGCTCAAACTCGGCAAAATTATCGCCGCTGAGCGACAGCTCACGGTCGGTGACAACGTGTCCTGCTCCGAGCAGCTCGTCCACGACCCGAGCAGCTTCCTCGCACACCTGCGGGTCATTGACGAGCGCAGCGGCAAAGTCCATCCACTCGATTTCCGCCGTGCCGCCGTACAGCGCCGCAATGCTCTGCGCGGTCTCACTGACCTGTGCACGGACGCGGTCGCGGCTCTCCTGCGAAATGGTGCGCGTTGTGCCCTCCATTTCAGCAAATGCTGCCACGGCGTTGTAGGTCGTGCCTGCGTTCAGCTTGCCGATACCGATGATGACCGGCTCGGTCGGTGAAGTGCGGCGCGTAACCAGTCCCTGCACTGCCACGACAATCTGACTGGCGATATACAGCGCATCTACGCCCAGATGCGGCGTGGAAACGTGCGTGGACTTACCGTGCACACGAATGCGGAAATGATCGACTGCGGCGTTGTTGATGCCCGGTTTGAGTCCCACCGTGCCTGCCTCCAAATCGTATGCCGTGTGCAGACCGAACACGCGCTCGGCACCCTCCAGCACACCGGCTGCGACAAACGGCTTTGCACCTTTTCCGATTTCCTCTCCCGGCTGAAACACAAGACGGACCTTTCCGCTGAACGCGTCTCTGTTCTCCGACAGGATTTTCGCGGCACCCAGAAGGCAGGCAGCGTGCGCATCATGGCCGCAGGCGTGCATAACGCCTGCATTCTCCGAGCGATAGACGCACTCATGCGTCTCCTCAATGGGCAGCGCGTCGATATCCGCACGCAGAACCAGCACTTTTCCGTTGTCCTTTGCGCCCTTCAGCGTGCCGAGCACGCCGGTTTCGCCTACGCGCGTGTGCGGAATGCCGAACTTGTCCAGTTCCTCCTCAATGCGCTGCGCGGTGCGGAATTCCTGCAGGCTCAGTTCGGGGTGTTGATGAAATTCCCGGCGGATGGATACGATGTAGTCCTTCGTTTCCGCTGCGGCTTTCTTTACATCCATGACGGCTTTTCCTCCTGTTTATCGGTGTTTCGGTTTGATCTTATCACGCAGACCTTCCAGACGGTTGAGTGCATCGAGCAGCGTCTCGTCCTTCTTTGCAAAATGCAGGCGAATCAGATTGTTGACCGGCTCACGGAAGAAGCTCGAGCCGGGAACCGCGCCTACGCCGACATAATGCGCCAGATCCTCGCAGAACGCAAGATCGCTCTCGTAGCCGAACTCGGAAATGTCAAGCAGAACATAGTACGCGCCCTGCGGGTCGGTATGGGCGATTTTGAGATCGTCCAGACCTTTCAGGAACAGCTCCTTTTTGTGCGTGTACTTGGCCTGCAAGTCGTCGTAGTAGTCCTGGCCCATCTTGAGACCGGTAACAACAACCTCCTGCAGCGGTGCTGCTGCGCCGACAGTCAGGAAGTCATGTACTTTTTTCGCACGGTCGATGATCTCCGGCGGGGCAATGATATAACCCAGTCGCCAGCCGGTAACCGAGTACGTTTTGGAGAGCGACGAGCACGACAGCGTGCGCTCCCACATGCCCGGCAGAGTGGCAAAATAAGTGTGCTTGTTGGGTGCGAATACGATGTGCTCATACACCTCGTCGGTGATGACGTAGGTATCGTACTTCTCCGCGAGAGACGCGATAATCTCCAGCTCCTCGCGGGTGAACACCTTGCCGCACGGATTGGACGGGTTGCACAGGATGATGGCCTTCGGGTGCTGACGGAATGCATCCTCGAGCACGTTCGCGTCAAAGTGAAAATCCGGCGGCACGAGCGGCACATAGATCGGCTCTGCGCCAGACAGGATGGTATCCGCACCGTAATTCTCGTAAAACGGGGAGAAAATGATAACCTTGTCACCCGGATTGGTGACCGTCATCATCGCAGCCATCATCGCCTCCGTGCTGCCGCAGGTCGTGACGATTTCGGTGTTCGGGTCGATCCTGCGGCCCATGAAATAGGTCTGCTTGGCGGCCAGCGCCTCGCGGAAGTTCTGCGAACCCCATGTGATCGAATACTGGTGATAGTCTTCGTAGGCCACCTGCGCCAGACGGTCGAGCAGCTCCTTCGGCGGCTCAAAGTCCGGGAAACCCTGCGACAGATTTACCGCATCATACTGCATGGAAACGCGCGTCATACGGCGGATGACCGAGTCGGTAAAGCCGGCGGTGCGTTCAGATAAGCTCTGCATGGTTATTTTCCTCCCATAATGTAAGATTTCTGATCGTTAAGCGTGTGCTTCGGGTCGAGAGCGGTCTTGATGGTGTTCATCACGGCAAGATTCTCCTGCGCGGTCTCCCGCAGGAAGTATGACCGCTTGGAAATGCCGATGCCGTGCTCACCCGATACTACGCCGCCGTAGGAATACGCCTTCGCGTATGCCTGCTCCATGTTGTCGTGCAGTTCACGCTCCCATGTCTGCCGGTCGCGGCCGTCGCGCACCACGCACAGATGCACGTTGCCGTCACCCGCATGACCGAACGCGATCATACGCACGCCTGAGGATGCTTCCAGCTCGTTGATGTAACGTACAAAGTCCGCCGTGTGGCTGATGGGCACGACAATGTCCACCGGCTCCTGCTCGGACACGGCCTCGACCGCCATGACGAGCGCACCGCGCACCTTCCAGATGTTCGCCGCCTGCTCAGCGCTGCGCAGCACGATATAGTCGATGGCGCCGTTGTCGAGCGCAAGGCGGCGCACGCGCTCGATATTCGCGTTGACCTCGCTCTCGTGACCGTCAAACGTCAGCAGAATGTATGAACCGGCATCCGGGCGCGGATATTGCACGCCGGAAAAGCTCTCGCCGAGGGCTACGACCTTGCGCTCCATGAACTCGACTGCGGTCGGGTTGGCATTTGCCTGCAAAATCGTCAGCACGCTGCGAATACCCGTGCCGAGGTCAGCAAACGGCACGAGCACGCTCACCGTGGTCTCCGGCTTGGGAAGAAGGCGCAGCAGGCACTTGGTGATGACCGCCAGCGTGCCCTCCGAGCCGATGAGCAGGTGCTTGAGCGACAGTCCGCTCGCGTCCTTCACCTGCTTGCCGCCGACTTTCAGCACCGTGCCGTCCGCAAGAACGACCTCCAGCCCGCGCACATAATCGCGTGTTACGCCGTACTTGACCGCACGCATACCGCCCGCGTTGGTGCTGATGTTGCCGCCGATGCTCGAGGCCTTTTCGCCCGGGTCGGGCGGGTAAAACAGACCGTGCTCCTCAACATAGGCCTGCAGATCTTTGAGCAGCATACCCGGTTCGACGGTGATGGTCATGGTGTCGCGGTCAAGCTCGAGCACGCGGTTCATGCGGGATACATCCAGAATGATACCACCGAACAGCGGGATTGTCGAGCCCACCAGATTGGTGCCTGCGCCGCGCGGCGTGACCGGGATACCGTTTTCGTTGGCGTACCGGAGCACGCCGCTGACCTCCTCGGTCGAGCGCGCGAACACGAGCGCATCCGCCGTGCCGGTGCGGCGGCCGAGCGCATCGCTCAGGTATTCCGCCGGGATGTTCTCTGCGAAAAGCAGACGTTCTTCATCCGAAATGATATTCTGCAAAGCCTGTTTGCTTACTTCCATTGCTGTTTCCTCCTGCCGAAAATGCCGCCGGTGCTTTCCGGCGGCATTGGGAATCACTGTGAGTTACTTGTCAGCCAGCAGATCCTGATCCCAGCCTGCCTTGATGAAGTAGCCGCCGAACTGGTCGTTGAATACTGCCTCGGTTTCGTCGGACTGGAATGCTGCAACAACCTTCTTGTAGGTTTCCAGCTTGTCTGCATCCTCGAGGTCAGCGGAACGCGCTGCGATCAGGTTCCAGTACTCCTCGATGTCCAGCTGGTCATCCTTGTAGATGGCATCCTCGGTCTTGAGGCCGAAATCCAGTGCGTAGTTGCCGTTTACGACAGCTGCGGTAACGTCAGCCAGCGTGGACGGGATAACATTTGCCTTGAGCTCCTCGATGGTGATCTGCTTATTGTAGGTTTCGATGTCGTCGATGGTCGGGTTGAACTCTGCGCTGTCCTTCAGCTTGATCAGGCCCGCTGCTTCCAGAACCTTGAGGGCACGGCCGCCGTTGGTTACATCGTCCGGAATGGCTACGGTGTCGCCGTCCTTAAGCTCATCAACCGACTTAACCTTGTCGGAGTACAGGTTCAGCGGGATGATGAACGTGTTGCCGATATTCTCGATCTCGTAGCCGTAGTTGTCGATCTCGCTCTGCAGGTAAATACGGTGCTGGAAAGCGTTCAGATCGATCTCGCCGTTAGCGAGTGCGTTGTTCGGGGTAACGTAGTCCGAGAACTGTACGAACTCAAGGTCGATGCCCTCGTCAGCCAGCTTTTCCTTGGCCGGGGTCCACAGATCCTCGTAAATGCTGCCGACTACGCCGAGCTTTACGGTTACGGCATCGCCGGAATTGCTGTCGGATGCCTGTGCATTATCGGAAGCTGCGCTGCTCGAGCCGCCGCAGGCGGTCAGGGACAGGGCGAGGGTCGCTGCGGACAGGGACAGTGCGATGATTCTTTTGAGCTTCATTGGGATTACCTCCGTTTATGATGTGAACTTTTTAATTAACTGATGTTAGAGAGTGAGCGACAGTTGATAATTCTCGCTCATGGTCTTGCAGGATGCGTTGAACTTCTCCTGCTCCTCGGGAGTCAGGTGCAGCTCGATGATCTCTGCGATGCCGTCGCGGTTAACAATAGCGGGCACGCTGGCGTACACATCGTGCTGACCGTACTTGCCGTTCAGCAGAACAGAAACCGAAAGAATGCGGTTCTCGTTGTAGAAAATGGCGCGAACGACTTCTGCAGCGGAAGCGCCAATGCCGAACTCGGTGCACTGCTTGCCGCGCAGGATGGTCCAGCCGCCTTCACGGCCTGCGTCAGCAAGCGCATCCAGGTCGAGCTTGCCGAAGGTGTCCGGATACTCCTCGCGCCACTGGCTGAGCGGCTTGCCCGCGATGGTGACAGCCGACCATGCGACCATCTGGCTTTCGCCGTGCTCGCCGAGCGCGTAGGCGGTGATGGATTTCTGGTCAATGCCGATCTCCTGCGCGATCGCGCGGCGCAGTCTTGCGGAGTCCAGCGTGGTGCTGGTAGAGAAGATACGTTCCGGCGCCCAGTTCAGCGTGTGCTGAATGTAATGCGTGATAACGTCCGCCGGATTGGAGATATTGACGATAATGCCATCAAAACCGGATTCCTTAATAGATTTTGTTACATCCTTCAAAATGGCAATGGTCTGACCCAGTGTATCCATACGAGTCTGATTGCCGGTCGGCAGCGGGCCTGCCGAAATGATCATAATCTGTGCATCCTTGGCATCGCTGTAGTCACCCGCGGTGACCTTGGTGCGAACCGGAAGGTAATTGGTCGCATCGGTCAGGTCGAACGCCTGTGCGACTGCCTTTGCGTGATCGGAGTCGATGTAGACAATCTCGTCTGCCAGACTCTGCGAAATCAGTGCGTAGCCGACATGGGAGCCGACATGGCCTGCACCGACAATAACAACTTTGCGATTGGAAATACTCATGTCAGACACTCCTTAGTGCGTGTTCTTCTTGACGACCTTGCCGCCAGCGAACTCCATAATGCAAACGATGATGACGAGGACCAGCACGGTAACGTTGGTAACGTCCAGCATATTGCGGTCGTGGCCGTAACGGATGGCGAAGTCGCCCAGGCCGCCGGCACCGACAACACCGGCCATTGCAGTCAGGTTCAGCAGGCTGATCGCCGTGATGGTTGTACCGCGCGCGATGGCGGCAACGCTTTCCTTCAGGTATACGCGGAAGATGATCTCCAGCGGTGTGGAGCCCATCGAGAGTGCCGCTTCGATCAGACCGCCGTCCAGCTCGGCAAGTGCGCTTTCCACCTGACGGGTGAAGAACGGCACCGCACCGAATACCAGCGGAACGATTGCACCCCGAACATAAATTGCCGTACCCATAATTGCACGGGAAACCGGCATTACCCACGTCAGCAGGATGATGAACGGGATGGAACGGAACAGGCTGACCAGCTTGTCCAAAATCTGATAGACGATTTTGTTTTCCAGAATGCCGCCCGGCTTGGTGACCGTGATCAGCACGCCCAGTGCCAGCCCGAGCACGAACGAGATTGCCCCCGACCAGACCACCATGAGCAGCGTGTCGCCGATGGCTGCATAGAAGTCCGGCAGCTTTGCCATCACGTTCGGAATGATGTTATTCAGAAACTCTTGCATCCTTGATGACCTCCACTCCTACGTTTTTCTCACTGAGATAGGCGATTGCCTGTGTGATTTGATCGCGGCCGCCGCTGATGATGGCTACCGTGCCGCCAATCGGTGCATTCTGCACGATGGCGATATCCGAAAAGATGATGTTGAGCACAATGTCGAATTTGCGCGATACCGTCGAGATGAGCGGCTCGGATACGTTGCGCTGAATATAGCTCAGGCGCACGATCAGTTCACCCGGATTCAGCTTGACGACCGGCGAATCCTCCGCGATGAGTTCTTCGATCTTGCGGAGATTGGAGGTCGTGTGGATGAAGTTCTTGGTGATGTCCTCTCTCGGGTTGGCGAAAATGTTGAACACCTCGCCGGACTCGACCACCTTGCCGTGCTCCATAACGGCTACGCGGTGGCAGATCTCCTTGACGACCGCCATTTCATGGGTGATGATAACGACCGTGATGCCGAGGGTTTCGTTCAGGTGCTTGAGCAGCTGCAGAATCGCCTTGGTGGTCTGCGGATCGAGTGCCGAGGTAGCCTCATCGCAGAGCAGCACATTCGGGTCGTTTGCCAGTGCGCGAGCGATTGCTACACGCTGTTTCTGACCGCCGGACAGCTGCTTGGGATACGCCTCCGCCTTATCACCGATGCCGACCAGATCAAGCAACCGCTGTACTTTTTCCTCGATCTGCTGTTTGGAAAGGCCGCTGCCGCGCAGCGGATACGCTACGTTGCCGGCTACGGTGCGCGATGGCATCAGGTTGAAGTGCTGAAAGATCATGCCGATCTTCTTGCGGGCCTGCCGCAGCTCCTTTGCCGAGAGCGACAGCATATCCTGACCATCTACGATCACCTTGCCGGAGGTCGGCCGCTCGAGCAGATTGATGCAGCGCACCAACGTCGATTTACCCGCACCGGAAAAGCCGATCATACCGAAAATTTCGCCCCTGTCAATCGTCAGCGAAACATCCTGCACCGCATGAACGGTTCGCTTGCCGCTCACAAACTCCTTCGAGATATGTGACAATTTTATCAAGAAAATTCCTCCTTATTCCTCTTAAATGCGCAAAAAAGCGGGAAGCTCGCAGCTCCCCGCTTCAGAAAATACAATGAATCCGCAAGAACGCGCAGCGTCAAGCAAGACGATTCAAAGTAATTTCGTATTCTGTCGGTCAGGCAGCATCTGAGCATAATACAGCATGTTCATACACATTCGACCCGACATTCGTGCGTTTACGATGAACATTTTGCTCGCTCCTTTCCGATTCCTTACTGAATTTGTTGGTTATAGAATAGCACAGTCAATCCCCAGTGTCAACCTCGGAATTATAGGGATTTTGTTTTCTGGCGGTTTTGCCAGTTTTGTATAAATTCATCCAACAAAATCTATGGGATTTGACTGATATTTTCAGCAGTTTGCTGTAATTCAAGGCGGTCTTCTTGGCAGGCATATTGGGTGTTGTACTTTTTATCGGACTTTAACTGTTATATACTGTATATAACAATTCAATAGAAGGTGATCGCTATGGATAAAAAATTCTATGCACATACCCGTCCGATCAATGAAAACGGCGTTGAACGTACAGAATATCAGCTTCTCTCCGATCACGAGCGCGGTGTCGGCACGCTCTGCGGGCAGTTTGCCGAAGCATTCGGTGCACAAGCTGAAGGTCACGAGGCCGGTGTTCACCATGATGACGGCAAAGCAACTGCCGCATTTCAGCATCGTCTTCTGGATAATGGTCCAAAGGTCGATCATGCAACCGCCGGTGCACGAAACATCATGTTGTCAAACAATCTGCTCTTAGCCGCTTGTGTCATGGGGCATCACAGCGGTTTGCCGGATTTAGGCAGCACAAATGACCCGGAAGGCACACCCACCTTCACCGGCAGAATAAAAAAGTGGGGCACTCCCGCTATTCCGCCGCTCGACCCGGATTATCCCATTCCGCCGGTACGCCTGCCGCAGCGTCCGGTCACCAGGCCGTCGCTTTCCGAGTCATTCCGCACGCGCATGCTGTACTCCTGTCTGGTGGACGCGGATTATCTGGATACCGAGCGATTCATGAAAGGCGATATGCCGCGCGGCACCGGAGATTCGCTCGAAACCCTGCTCACCCGCTTACAGGCCAAGCTAAACGCATGGGACAACCCGACTTCCGCGCTGAACAAGCTCCGTCAGCAGATCTTGCAGGCGTGCGTTTCCGCCGCAGCCAATCCCAAGGGCATTTACACGCTTACGGTTCCGACCGGCGGCGGTAAAACGACCAGTTCTCTCGCATTTGCGCTGCATCACGCCGTTGAACACGGTATGAAACGTGTGATTTATGTTGTACCGTACACCTCCATCATCGAGCAGAATGCCGATGTTTTCCGCGGTATTTTAGGCGATGAGAACGTACTCGAGCATCACTCCGGTGTACAGTTCGAGAACGATGAGGAAAACGGCAATCCCGATCCCAAGGCACTGGCCGCCGAAAACTGGGACAGCCCGCTCGTTATCACAACCGCCGTTCAGTTTTTCGAGTCGATGTACGCTAACCGTTCCTCACAGTGCCGCAAGCTGCACAATCTGGCAAACAGCGTGATTATTTTCGATGAAGCGCAAATGCTTCCGCTGTGCCATCTGATGCCGTGCGTCGCGGCCATCGGCGCTCTGGTAGAGCAGTTCGGCGCAACTGCCGTGCTGTGTACGGCTACCCAGCCGGTACTCGGCGATTTGATTCAGCGATTCGCACCGTCGCATACGGTTTCCGAGATTTGCCCGCAGATTCCGTTCTATTTCGACAAATTCCGCCGTGTAACGTTCCGGCAAGTCGGTGTCCTCGAGGATGACGCACTCGCCGAATTGCTGTGCGCACATGAGCAGGTCCTTTGCATCGTCAATTCCCGCAAAGCGGCGCAGTCCATTTTCTCGAAATTGCCGGAGGAAGGCAGTTTCCATCTGTCCACATTGATGGTTCCGGCACACCGCCGTACGGTGCTCGAGGAAATCCGACGCCGACTAAATGACGGTTTGCCCTGCCGTGTCGTATCGACTTCTCTTGTTGAAGCCGGTGTTGACATAGATTTCCCCGCCGTTTACCGCGAACTGGCGGGTCTGGATTCCATTCTGCAGGCCGCCGGACGCTGCAACCGCGAGGGCAAGCGTGCCGCAGAGGACAGCATTGTTACCATTTTCCGCCGCACGGAGAAGGCTCCGCCGCTGTTTGGACAAGCCATCGGTGCGACAAATACTGCGCTGGATAACAATGCCGATCCCGCTTCTCCGCAGACAATGGAGAACTATTTCCGCGAACTGCGCAAGCTGAACGGTTCCGCGATTGACAAAATCGGCGTGATCGACGCGTTTGAACGCGGACGCGGCGGCTCTCTGTATCCGTTCCGCACGATCGCCGAAAATTTTCACATGATCGACAACGACACACGCACAGTTTATATTCCGTGGAAGGACGGTTCTGAACTCATCGAGCGACTTTGCGATGGTGCGTGCTCTAAAAAGCTGTATCGGCAGCTTGGGCAGTATGCCGTGCAGGTGTATGATGAGCATTTTCAGGCGCTGTACGACGCCGGTGCGCTGCTTCTCGCCGATGAGCGCAACGGACTGGACGACCGCAGTGCTATTCTGTGTGATCTGTCGCTGTATGATGAGAAAACCGGTCTGTCGCTCAAGGCAGACAGCGGTCAGGCGTTCTTCGGATAATTTTTCGCGTAAAAAGGAAAACGGGAGAATGTGGTAACATTCTCCCGGTCTTCCTATAATAACACTCCTCTTATTTCAATCCACACTGTTTCCAGCGACAACGTCACTATAACATATTATACGTATCGTGTAAACATAAACCACTTCCTTATCAGAAAATAGATTTATAATTACAACTACTCTTAAAGTTTATCTTGCTTTCATATAGCATAAGTGATATACTACAAATATAGACCGGAATCATCTTCCTGTCTATTCAATAAATTACACCGAAGCCCTGTCACATATCCCACTCTCTGTTGATGCCAAGGAATATCTGGCAAGGCTTCGTAAAGGAGGGAAATATACCAATGTCAATTCAAGTTGAAGTCAGCGGTCCATACGCTCTATTCAGCCGACCTGAAATGAAGACCGAACGCGTCAGCTATGACTGCATGACACCCTCGGCGGCACGCGGGTTGCTGGAAAGTATTTACTGGCACCCCGGTCTTCGCTGGATCATCGACCGCATTCATGTCTGTGCGCCGATTCACTTCACCAACATCCGCCGAAATGAGGTGAAGGACACCATCAACGCGCGTTCGGTCAAGGCGTGGATTGCAAAACCCAAGGGTGAGCTGTACCTTGCTGCGTCGGAAAGCATTCAGCAGCGTGCCGCAATGGTACTGCGTGATGTCCACTATGTCATTGAAGCGCACTTTGAAATGACCGACAAGGCTGCGCCGACCGACAATCCCGGCAAGTTTCAGGACATTATGAAACGCCGTCTGCGCCGCGGACAGTGCTACAGCATGCCCTACTTCGGCACACGGGAATTTCCGGTAAAATTTGAGCTTTGTGAACAACTTCCGCCTTGTCCGGAGGAACTGCTCGGTGAACACGATCTCGGCTGGATGCTGCTCGACATGGATTACAGCGATCCCGCCAATATCACACCGATGTTCTTCCGCGCCAAGCTGGTAGACGGTGTCATGGAGGTTCCCCCGATTCACAGTGCGGAGGTGGTCAAATGATTTTGCAGGCGCTGACGCAATATTACGATGCCCTCAATGCCCGCGGTGAAATTGATGCGCCCGGCTGGGGCAGACCGAAAATCAGTTATGCGCTCCAGCTGCGGGAAAACGGTGAACTCGCCCAGGTTATTCCGCTGCTGCATGAAGTGGATGCAGGCAAAAAGAAAGTGCTCCGTCCGCGTGAGGATATTCATCTGCCGGCGGCAGTCAAGCGTTCTTCCGGTGTCACGTCCAACTTTATGTGGGATAATTCGGCATATCTGCTTGGCATAGACGCAAAAGGCAAACCGGAACGCAGTCTGCAATGCTTTCACGCCGCTGCCGAGCTGCACCGCAAGCTGTTAGACACTGTGGACTCTCCTTTCGCACACGCAATTCTCTCCTTCTTTGATACATGGCAGCCTGCCGAAGCTGCACAGCACCCTGCTCTTGTCGATGATTACGACAAACTCATTGCCGGTGCCAATCTGGTATTTTATGTGAATGGGCAGTATCCGGCAGATGATCCGGCCATCTGCGCTGCATGGCAGGCGCATTATGACGGTGACTCCGATGCACCCAAGCAGCAATGTCTTGTCACCGGCGAACTGGATGAGATTGCCGCCGTTCATCCTGCCATCAAAGGTGTGCGTGATGCGCAGTCCAGCGGCGCCGCACTTGTATCGTTCAACGCACCCGCCTTCTGTTCCTACGGTCACGAGCAGAACTACAACGCACCTGTTGGCAAGCACGCTGCATTTGCTTATACGACGGCGCTCAATCACCTGCTGGCTGACCGCGAGCATACGCAGTACATCGGCGACACCACTGTCGTTTGCTGGGCGGAGACTGCGGAACCGCAGTATACTGATTTTTTCAGCTGTCTTATGGGCAATAACACGCAAAGCTGGTCGGATAATGACTTATCCGCTGCGCTCAAACACCTTGCAGACAGCGAACCGTGTCAGGAATTAAATCTTGATCCTGACCGTGCATTCTACATTCTCGGTCTGGCACCGAATGCTGCGCGTTTGAGTGTGCGATTCTTCTATAAAAACACGTTTGGTGAATTGATGAAGAACGTCAACGCGCACTATGAACGTCTGAAAATCAAGCGTCCGGCGAAGGCGCCTGCCGGCTTTTTACCGCTGTGGCAGCTGCTTGCCGAAACCGTCAACCAAAGTGCCCGCGACAAAAAGCCGAGTCCGGTTATGGCCGGTGCGACTGCCCGCGCCGTCTGGAACAACGACCGCTATCCGGCTGCACTGCTGAACGGTGTTATGCTCCGTATCCGCGCAGATTCTGAGATAAACTGGCGGCGTGCCGCAATTTTGAAGGCGTATCTGCTGAAAAACTGCGAAAATCAGTCTAACTATTCTATTCTAAAAGAGGTGGCATATATGCACTTGAACGAAGACTGCACCTACCAGCCCTACATTCTGGGACAGTTATTTTATGTCCTCGAGCAGATTCAGCTTGCATCTGTAGATTATCAGATCAACCGCAGTATTAAGGACAGCTATTTTCGTGCGGCTGGCTCCACTCCTAAAACTGCATTTAATAAAATTATTCCGCTTAGTGAGTACCATATAAAAAAACTGATGCGCAATAAGCACAATTACGCCGTTAAATTGCAGAACGAAAAGGAACATCTGCTCTCTCTGCTGACCGAGACGCTTCCTTCTCGCTATAACCCCGAAGAAACCACCTGTTTTTATCTTGGATACTACCATCGCAAAGTAAAGGAGGACAAGTAAATGGAACCCATCAAAAACCGCTATGAATTTGTAATCTTTTTCGACGTGGAAAACGGCAATCCGAACGGCGATCCGGATGCGGGCAACATGCCGCGTATCGACCCGGAAACCGGCTACGGTCTGGTGACCGATGTATGCCTCAAGCGCAAAATCCGCAACTATATAGAGATGGCCAAGGAAGGCGAATCCGGCTACCGCATTTACGTTAAGGACAGTGTGCCGCTCAACCGCAGCGATGCGGAAGCCTGCGCTTATGTCGGCGTAGCGCCGGACAAGCTCAAGGATGCAAAGAAGAAGGACGATCAGCTTGACAGCAAGCTGCGTGACTTTATGTGCCAGAATTTCTACGATATTCGCACATTCGGTGCGGTTATGACCACCTTTGTCAAGGGTGCGCTCAACTGCGGACAGGTGCGCGGTCCGGTACAGCTTGGCTTTGCCCGCAGTGTGGATCCCATTGTGCCGCAGGAAGTCACCATCACGCGTGTTGCCATCACCACCGAGGCTGACGCGGAGAAAAAGGGCACCGAAATGGGCCGCAAGTACATCGTGCCTTACGGTCTGTACCGCGCGGAAGGCTATGTTTCCGCAAATCTCGCCCGCAAGACGACCGGATTCTCTGAGGCTGACCTTGAACTGCTGTGGACGGCAATCATCAACATGTTCGAGAACGACCATTCGGCTGCTCGCGGCAAGATGGCTGTACGCCAGCTGATTGTGTTCAAGCATGATTCCGAGCTTGGCAACGCACCCTCGCACAAGCTGTTTGATCTGGTTCATGCCGAGCACAACGAAGGCGTAATTGCGCCGCGTGCGTACACGGACTACACCATCACGGTTGACGAAGCCAACCTGCCGGCCGGCGTGACCTGCAAGGTACTGGGGTAATCTACGCCGAGGAGGACTTCCTCCAGCTCTCCGGTTTGCAGCATTTCGCATTCTGCCGTCGGCAATGGGCGCTCATCCATGTAGAGCATCAGTGGGCGGAGAATTACCGCACGGTGGACGGCTCGATTCTGCACGAGAAGGCGCACGGCGGCGGCACAGAAAGCCGCGGCGACCTGCTGATTGTTCGTGCCATGCGTATCCATTCTGCGGTACTCGGTGTGTCCGGTGAATGCGATGTGGTAGAATTTCATCACTCGGAAAACGGCGTTGCCCTGCAGGGACGAGACGGACTGTGGTCGCCGTTTCCAATCGAATACAAGCGCGGCAAACCCAAGCCGCACGACGCGGACGAGCTGCAGCTGTGCGGTCAGGCGATGTGTCTTGAGGAAATGCTGTGCTGTCAGATTTCCGACGGTGCGCTGTTCTACGGTGAACCGCGCCGACGGACGCCTGTCGAATTTACAGACGAACTGCGGCAGCGTGTACGCGACAGCCTTGCCGAAATGCACGACTATCTGCGGCGCGGCTGCACGCCTAAGGTGAAACCGCAGAAAGGCTGCTCGGCCTGCTCGCTCAAGGAATTGTGTTTGCCCGAGCTGATGAAGGCGAAACCTGTCTCCGGCTACCTGAAAGGAGCGATGGAGGAATGAAAAAGCTGCTTAACACGCTGTTTGTCACCTCAGAGGACGCATATTTAACGCTCGATGGCGAAAATGTTGTCGTCAACCGCGAGAAGCAGGTAACGGCTCGGTTTCCGCTCCATGCCCTCGCCGGAATTATCAGCTTCAGCTATGCAGGCGCGTCTCCGGCACTCATGGGCGCATGTGCAAAGCGAGATGTAAGCTTGTCGTTCTGCACACCGCGCGGGCGGTTTCTGGCGCGAACCTGCGGCGTGAGCAACGGTAATGTATTGCTTCGACGCACACAATACCGTACGGCGGATGACCCACCACAAGCCTGCCGTATTGCCCGCATGATGGTGTTCGGCAAGATTTACAACGCGCGGTGGAGCATTGAACGCACCTGCCGCGACCACGCCATGCGCGTGGACACAGAAGCGCTCAAAGCCGCCTCCGCCAAGCTGAAAGCGCTGCTGCCGCAGGTGCAGGCAGAGACTGATTCAGGCTCTCTGCGCGGACTGGAGGGCGCAGGTGCGGCCATCTATTTCGATGTATTCGACCGATTGATTCTCAACCACAAAGACGTGTTTTCGTTCACCGGACGCTCGCGCCGTCCACCGCTCGACCCATGCAACGCGCTGCTGTCGTTCGCCTATTCCCTGTTGGCGAACGACTGCGCCGCTGCGCTGGAAGCCGTCGGACTGGACAGCTATGTCGGTTTTCTGCACACCGACCGTCCGGGCCGGCAGTCTCTTGCCGCCGATTTGATGGAAGAACTTCGGCCGTGCTTTGCAGACCGTTTTGTGCTTTCGGCTGTCAATCTCGGCAGGTTTTCCGCGAAGGATTTTGAAGTGCAGGAGAACGGTGCGGTTTATCTCTCAGAGAACGCCCGCAAAATCTTTTTACAGGGCTGGCAGGAGAAAAAGCGCGAGGAAATTCGTCACCCATACCTTGAGGAAAAGCTGTCTTGGGGTATGGTGCCCTACGCGCAGGCACTGCTGCTGACGCGCTATTTGCGCGGCGATCTGGACGATTATCCGCCGTTTTTGTGGAAATGAGGTGCCGAATATGCTGGTTGTGATTACTTATGACGTCAACACCGAAACAGCCGCCGGGCGCAAACGCCTGCGGCAAATTGCCAGGCAGTGCGTCAATTATGGACAGCGTGTGCAGAATTCCGTGTTTGAATGCCTGATTGACGCGGCTCAGTGCCGTATGCTGCAGCAGAAGCTGTGCTCCATTATGGATGATGAACTGGACAGTCTGCGATTTTACTATCTCGGCAGCAAGTATGAGAATAAGATTGAGCATTTCGGCACGAAACGCGGCTATGAGCCGGAAGGCGTGCTCATGGTGTAAGGCGGTGCGAAGTGTAAGCGAACCGAAAAGCGTCGGCGCTTCGCACCGGAATTTCCGATAGGATATATACAATACTTTTATCGGATGTCAATTTTGCAGTTGTATTTTGCACGATTCTATGCAAAACTGTTATTGCAATTGTTTATTTTGCGAAGATCATCGGGGATAGTCTTGGTGATTTTTGCTGTCGCTCCCTTCGCGGGAGCGTGGATTGAAATCCCCTGTGCGCTGTCAGTGTCCGTCAGCGTGTCAAGTCGCTCCCTTCGCGGGAGCGTGGATTGAAATATAGCCAAGCTGCTGCGCTGCTGCGCGTATACGCCGGTCGCTCCCTTCGCGGGAGCGTGGATTGAAATATGCTCCGCACCTCTCCACGATATCACACGCTGCGTCGCTCCCTTCGCGGGAGCGTGGATTGAAATCGGAATGAGTTTGTTTCGGCTCTGGAGGACGCTGTCGCTCCCTTCGCGGGAGCGTGGATTGAAATAACGTGGCCGAGGGCGGCAAGCGTGGCGGTAAGGTCGCTCCCTTCGCGGGAGCGTGGATTGAAATTGCGCATAAGAAGGGATTCGGCATCGGCAAAGCCGTCGCTCCCTTCGCGGGAGCGTGGATTGAAATGCGAACGCAACGGATATACGCGAAAACGGCTTGCGTCGCTCCCTTCGCGGGAGCGTGGATTGAAATCTGGAAGCTGAATTTGTGTACAGTGTTGTACCGTCGCTCCCTTCGCGGGAGCGTGGATTGAAATATCACAATTTCGCAACGCACCCAATGCTTTTCATGTCGCTCCCTTCGCGGGAGCGTGGATTGAAATTTACCGTATCCGGCAAAATGGGCGAAGGTCGCATGTCGCTCCCTTCGCGGGAGCGTGGATTGAAATCGCGCTGACGATTAACGAGGGTGACTTCCTGGAAGTCGCTCCCTTCGCGGGAGCGTGGATTGAAATCTCGCGGTCGAGAAGTGGTACGGTCAGCGCATGAAGTCGCTCCCTTCGCGGGAGCGTGGATTGAAATATCCACGCGCTTTTGCTTGCGTTGGTGGTGCTGTGTCGCTCCCTTCGCGGGAGCGTGGATTGAAATAAAGTCAGCTTAGACTTTCTAACAGATCGCTATGTCGCTCCCTTCGCGGGAGCGTGGATTGAAATGCTTGACCCACTATTCCAAACTCGAATAATACGGTCGTCGCTCCCTTCGCGGGAGCGTGGATTGAAATACATCCTGTTGAGAGCCAATTACAAGGCTTGTGAGGTCGCTCCCTTCGCGGGAGCGTGGATTGAAATAAGATTGGATTAGATACAAGAAGGAGCGCAGGGGTCGCTCCCTTCGCGGGAGCGTGGATTGAAATGATCAAATACAAAACCGCCGACCGGAAATAATGCGTCGCTCCCTTCGCGGGAGCGTGGATTGAAATACCAGCCGAGCCGAGTTAATGCGATATTATCAAGTCGCTCCCTTCGCGGGAGCGTGGATTGAAATTTAACTGACATTTGCGAGTTATCCCAGTAATAGGTCGCTCCCTTCGCGGGAGCGTGGATTGAAATATCATAGAATCTGATACGGAAATCAGAAGACGGAGTCGCTCCCTTCGCGGGAGCGTGGATTGAAATAATATGAGTCCGGTCGAGGACGGCGACAAGCACGTCGCTCCCTTCGCGGGAGCGTGGATTGAAATAATATGAGTCCGGTCGAGGACGGCGACAAGCACGTCGCTCCCTTCGCGGGAGCGTGGATTGAAATAGAGGCGGAAATACGGTCCGCGAACGAAGTAAACGTCGCTCCCTTCGCGGGAGCGTGGATTGAAATTCTATAATCAGTCCGGTTACGAGTCTCAACAAAAAGTCGCTCCCTTCGCGGGAGCGTGGATTGAAATGAGGTTGCAGCGGTAGTTCCCCAGGGTCTTGTCGGTCGCTCCCTTCGCGGGAGCGTGGATTGAAATCCGCACAGACGCAAAAAGTTGCAGACCGCACAAGTCGCTCCCTTCGCGGGAGCGTGGATTGAAATTACTAAGGGGGTAGGAATTGATAACGTGTATATTGTCGCTCCCTTCGCGGGAGCGTGGATTGAAATCGGTATCTCGATAAGGACACGCCGCAAGGCAATAGAGTCGCTCCCTTCGCGGGAGCGTGGATTGAAATGTTGCGACCGCGACCGGCTATATCGGGTCGGATACCGTCGCTCCCTTCGCGGGAGCGTGGATTGAAATTATCACGAAAGAATCGGACGAACAGCGCAGCGATGTCGCTCCCTTCGCGGGAGCGTGGATTGAAATGTCACGGTGCAGCCGCTCCAACTCGGCCGCGTCCAGTCGCTCCCTTCGCGGGAGCGTGGATTGAAATGTCCTGCTGCTTGATAGCGGCTTTGCCGAGGAGCGTCGCTCCCTTCGCGGGAGCGTGGATTGAAATCTTTCGTCAGCTGCTCGACCTCGGACGGGTCAAGCGTCGCTCCCTTCGCGGGAGCGTGGATTGAAATACGCGGTAAGTACCCGGTTGGAGGTTTTCAACCGTCGCTCCCTTCGCGGGGGCGTGGATTGAAATTCCAAGACAGACGATGAGGACGAGCAGGCCACGCGGTCGCTCCCTTCGCGGGAGCGTGGATTGAAATAGCATCTGCGCCGGCTAGTCGCGTGCCGCCAGAAGTCGCTCCCTTCGCGGGAGCGTGGATTGAAATGTACCGAACGGCACAGACGGCGGTGCGGCGCAGGTCGCTCCCTTCACGGGAGCGTGGATTGAAATGCCGCCGTGAATACGCTCATCATAGTAACCGTAAGGTCGCTCCCTTCGCGGGAGCGTGGATTGAAATCGGTGAGAAGTATTACACTCTTACCATTCGTTCTGTCGCTCCCTTCGCGGGAGCATGGATTGAAATCATCAGTGCGCTTACAGATGCGGGGATGCTCGTCGTCGCTCCCTTCACGGGAGCGTGGATTGAAATCTCGAGCGAGCACTCGAGGCTCTGCGTGAGCAGGGGTCGCTCCCTTCACGGGAGCGTGGATTGAAATATGTCGGCGTAGTCGGCAGGATTCAGACCCGCAGGTCGCTCCCTTCGCGGGAGCGTGGATTGAAATGTCGCTTCTTGGCGCATTGGGTGGCGGATTAAGCGTCGCTCCCTTTGCGGGAGCGTGGATTGAAATTGCATCAAGCGGTGCTACCATTCTTCCACCTCCGTCGCTCCCTTCGCGGGAGCGTGGATTGAAATATTTGTATTCCGGCACTCCGGGTAGTGGTAAGAGTGTTGCTCCCTTCGTGGGAGCGTGGATTGAAATTGCTTGTGCCGAAGCGTTCTGCACGGCGATTAAGTCGCTCTCTTCGTGGGAGCGTGGATTGAAATAGGTAACACGAGCACAGCATGCCGCACTGAAGTCGTCGCTCCCTTCGCGGGAGCGTGGATTGAAATTGCGATGCAGTCCTCGATAAAATCGCTGCGTTCGGGTCGCTCCCTTCGCGGGAGCGTGGATTGAAATGTCCGCCATGTCCTTAGTCATACGCCCGGTGTGCGGTCGCTCCCTTCGCGGGAGCGTGGATTGAAATACAGATTATCTGGAGACCTACAAAAAGACCACGGTGTCGCTCCCTTCGCGGGAGCGTGGATTGAAATCAAAGCGCTTACGGCAATGGCTGACCGTTTGGGGTCGCTCCCTTCGCGGGAGCGTGGATTGAAATATCGATCGGCTGCCCGAGGATTTAGGCGTGCTGACCGTCGCTCCCTTCGCGGGAGCGTGGATTGAAATTTTGGTGTTGGGGTCACTGATGTGCGGTATGCTGGTCGCTCCCTTCGCGGGAGCGTGGATTGAAATTGTTGTTCAGGACGCGCGTCCTGCTGGGCGCCGAGGTCGCTCCCTTCGCGGGAGCGTGGATTGAAATGTCCATGCACAGCGACATGAACGGCGGGCTGAACCGCGTCGCTCCCTTCGCGGGAGCGTGGATTGAAATGAGCCGCTGCACAGCTCAGGCATTGCGCGGTATGTCGCTCCCTTCGCGGGAGCGTGGATTGCAATTGTTTCACAGTATTCCGCGCCGACTTTGCAACCGGGTCGCTCCCTTCGCGGGAGCGTGGATTGAAATCGTAAGCAGCTTGATGAAACCGACAATGAATTTGATAGTCGCTCCCTTCGCGGGAGCGTGGATTGAAATCTTAATCGTAACGTCGAGACCCATCGTCGTTTCCTCGTCGCTCCCTTCACGGGAGCGTGGATTGAAATTTAGGTTGGCTGGTATCTATGCTTTGCGGTGGTGTCGCTCCCTTCGCGGGAGCGTGGATTGAAATTGGTCAACATTGGTTTTCTGCGCGAAAATGGACAGCGGTCGCTCCCTTCGTGGGGGCGTGGATTGAAATACCGTTTGGTGGGGACCTGTCACCAAACGGTGATGTCGCTCCCTTCTCGGGATCGACACAGATAGCCGCACCACCATCCTCCCGCCCAACCTCGCCCCAGTCCCCCACCCTTACAATCTTTCACCCGCCCGACCAAAACATTTGCACATGTCATGACACATGTGCTATAATAACTCCAATACCGCTATTGACAGCGCCGCACAGATTGCTGCGGCGTTTTGCCGGGGAAGGAGAAAAATCAAATGAAAGCATACTTTGACAGCATCGAAAAGGAGGTTCCGGAGCAATTACAGCAGGTTTTCCTTAATCGCCGCGACACGGCTGTCATTACGATCGACATGCACGATGGACACCTGTCAACCGATCCGGACTGTCCATGTCCGTCTCCGCGAGGACGCGAGATCATCGAACCGCTCAATCATTTCATGAACCAAGCACGCGCGCTCGGTCTGCCGATCATTCATGTCCGCTCAACGCTGCGTAAGGGTGGCGCAGACGAAAAACTGTTTCCGTCTGCGTGGCGCATGGTGTTTCCGGTTACGGTCGGTGAGATTCCCAACATCGCAGAGCACGCCATCGAGGGCACACGCTGGAACAGAATGTCCATCGACGTACACGACGAGGACTACATGGTAACGACCAAAAAGCGCCTGAGCGCGTTCTATCCGACCGATCTGGAGCTGCTGCTGCGCAACCTCGGCATCCGCCGCGTGGTGCTCACCGGCTGCATGACCGACTGCTGCGTTATCAACACCGCCTTCGATGCCGCAAACCGCGATTTCCGCGTCGTCGTGCCGCGCGACCTCACCCGCGGCTCCGAGCACCTCGAAGAGCCTGCGCTGCGCATGATCTCGCTGCATCTGGGACTGGTCGTGGATTCGGATACGCTGCTGGATGAATGGCGCTCTCAGGACTAAATGCATACCTGAAATTACATATAAACAAGAAAACAAGGTGACACAAAATGAAAATCGGCAGAACAGAGAAAATCTGGCTGGCGTCTGTGCTGTTCTTCTGGGTATTCTATAATTTCCCGGGGTTCCCCCCCTACGGCAGCGAGACCGCCTGCATCATACACGGTCTGATCAGCTTTGTCGGCACGGTGCTGTCCGTGTATATCGGCTGCAAGCTGACCGAGAAGGAATACCCTCTGATTGAGGATGAGGAACAGGACAAAACGGCAGAGAATATGACGCCTGCCGCTTCCGAAACGCAAAAAGAATCGGACAAATAAAGGATAACAGAGAAAATGACAACACAGGGTTTACTTTCAGGCAAAACGGTATGGATCGTTTTTGCGGCATATTTTCTATTTTTAATCGCCATCGCGCGCTACACCACATGGAAGGAAAAACGTGACGCAGGCAAGGTCGATCTGCAGGGCGGCCGGTTCAAGTGGCCGGTCATGGTCATGACCTATATCGCCTCCTGCATGAGCGTCTGGGTATTTTTCGCAGGCCCGGGCGCATATTACCGCTACGGACTGGGCTACTTCTTCTCGGAGATGTGCATCTACTCCATGTTCCCGATCATCTGCTACTTTACAATGACCAAGGTATGGCTGGTCAACCAGCAGAAGCACTTCACCACTCCGGCGGATTTCTTCTTCTGCCGCTACAAGTCCAAGGCGCTGACCGTTATCATCGACATCGTTTACATTATCTGCGCCGTGCCGTTTATCTCGGCGGTACTGGTAGCCGGCGGACGCGCGGCTGAGGTGGCCACCGGCGGCGCGGTATCCTCGCAGACGTTTACGCTCATTTGCGGCATTATCATGACGGTATTCGTCATGCTCGGCGGCGTAAAATCCACCGCACTGGCGGATGCTGTACAGGGCTGGTTCTTCATTCTGGCGTTGTGGGCAATTATTTTCGTAACGCTCAAGATCGTATTCAACGGCTCGATCATCGAGGCGTTCCAGACCGTCCGTGTGCAGACGCCGGACTGGTTCTCCTACCCTGGTCCGATCGGTATCTGCACCTATCCGTCGCGCGTCAGCTATCCGCTTGCGTGCGCGTTCGGCTACACGCTGCTGCTGCCGCAGGTCTTTGTGCGCTCGGGCTATTACAGCGCGGGTCTGAAGGACCAGCGTCAGATGGCTTTCCTTGCACCGTTCCTGCAGATCATTGTCTGGGGCGGCACAATGCTCATCGGTCTGGTAGCACTGGCTGCCATGCCGAATCTGACCAGCTCGGAGACCGAACTGGTTATCCCGTATATGTGCAACATCATCGCGGGCACGCACGGTCTGCTCGCGCAGATTCTGATGATCGTGTTCCTCATCGGCGTACTGGCGGTCGGTCTGTCCACCGCAAATGCGCTGCTGATGGTCATGTCCTCTATCATCTACAAGGATCTGCTCGTCGGCATCGGCCACTGCAGGTTCAAGGCCTCCGAAACTTCGGTTATCCGCGTGGTGATTCTGCTGTTCGGTGCCGTAACGGTTGCCGTATCGCTCATGCACTGGGAATACGTCTACAATCTGATGATTTTCGCGGACTCCCTGGTCGAATCGCTGTTCCCGGCACTGGTATTCGGCATTTATTGCAAGTGGGCAACCCGAAAAGCCGCTATCACCTCGATTTCGGTCGGTGCGATCATCATCTGCCTGACCTTCTTCGTCTGGGATCTCGGCTATGTGTGGTACGGCACGATCGGTCTGGCGACCGCGTTCGTGCTGATGTATGTGGTCTCCAAGCTGACAAAGGATGACCCGAAAGACAGCGAGGACTTTTACGAGGCGCTTGACTCCGGTCACAGACGCTTCATGCGCATCAAAGCAAAAATCAAGTAACAGCAGGAGGGCGAAATCCCATGATACGATTTACGCTCAATGGCACACAAATTGAAATAGAAGACGGCGAAAACCGCACTCTGCTCGAATATCTCCGCAATGTAAAGTGCATGAAGGGCACAAAAGAAGCCTGCAGCACCGGTCACTGCGGCGCGTGCAGCGTACTGGTGGACGGCAGGCTGACACGCTCGTGCGTGACGCTCGTGCACCGATTGGACGGCAAAGCCGTCGAGACCATCGAAAACGCACCGAACGACACCATGCTGCAGGTAATTCAGCACTCGTTTCTTGATGTCGGCGCCGTGCAGTGCGGCTTCTGCACACCGGGCATGGTGATGGCGACAAAAGCGCTGCTGCTGCACCATCCGGCTCCGACCGAGCCGGAAATCTGCGACGGACTGAAAAACAACTACTGCCGCTGCACCGGCTATGTCAAGATTATCGAGGCGGTCAAGCTGGCAGCGGCGCGGCTGCGCGGAGAAGATCCGGATATTGACAGCTTCCGCAGCCACGAAAGCACGGTTATTGTGGTTGGTGAAAATCAGGTCGTGCCCGAAATCACCGGTTCCGCGGTCGGCAAGTCGGTCTGGGATGTGGACGGCATGGACAAGACCGGCGGCAAACTGAAATTCTGCGACGACCTCACCGCTGAGGACATCGGCACAGATACTTTGCTGCATGGTGCATTTGTCTGGGCGCCGGCGCCGCACGCAAAGATCAACGCAGTGGACTACTCCGCCGCCGAACAGGCAGAAGGCGTGGTGCGCATCGTGACGGCGGCTGACGTGCCCGGCATGAATAAGGTCGGCACATGGACGCCGGAGCAGCCGGTCTTTTGCACGGATGAGGTGCGGTTTCTCGGTGACCATCTCGCGCTGGTTGTCGCGGATACGGCGGCGCACGCGAGAGCGGCCGCCAAACTGGTTAAAATCGACTATGAAGAACTGCCCGGTATCTACACCATGGCGGACGGCTACCTTAAAAACAGCTTCATCGTACACACCGGCCGCGTCAGCGGCGATGTGGAGCAGGCAAAGCAGCGGACGGGCATCGTCAAGCTCAATGTCTCCAAGGATATCGAGCCGCAGGAGCACGCCTGCATGGAGCCGGTTTCGGCTATCGGCATGGTGCAGGACGGCAAAACGATCCTCTATTCCTGCACACAGGCGCCGTTTGAAATCCGCAGTATGCTGGCAAAGATTCTGGACAAGCCGGAGGAGGATATCCGCGTTATCGTGACGCCGCTCGGCGGCGGCTTCGGTAAAAAATGCGACTCATTTCTCGAAGCACCGGCGGTTGTTGCCGCTCATGCCTGCGGCAAGCCGGTCAAGATTACGCTGACGCGCAAGGAGGATTTGATCCTCACCACCAAACGCCATGGCTACCATACGGATTACGAGATCGGCTTTACGCCGGACGGCAAGTTCCAGTATCTGGACTGCCGCATGTTTTCGGACGGCGGCCCGTACGAATGCGAAAGCTACGGCACGCTGATGACCGGCGCGCTGATGAGCGGCGGCCCGTACATCATTCCCAATGTCAAGGTGGAAGGCTCGGCGATCCGCAACAATAATCTGCAGGGCGGCGCGTTTCGCGGCTACGGCATCAATCAGGCGGCGATTTCGATTGAGACCGCGATGGATATGATGGCGGAAAAGCTGGGTATCGACCCGTTTGAGCTGCGCCGGCGCAATGCCGTCTATCCGGGTGCGACCTCGGTCGGCGGTGAGGTGCTCAAATACAGCATGGGTATGATGGATACCATCAATCAATGCGAAAAAAGTTTGCGAAAAGCACTCAAGGAATACGAAGGCCAGTATCCCAAGGGCAGCAAGGTGCTTGGATGGGGCATGGCCTCGGGATTTAAGAATGTCGGTGTCGGCAAGGGTATTTTCACCGATGACGGCGCGTGCAAGCTGATTCTGCAGGGCGACGGCCGCCTGCACATGATCGTTTCCGGCACGGATATGGGACAGGGCTTTCGCACAGCCATGACGCAGATCGCGGCGGAAACGCTCGGCATGAATATCGCAAATATTTACATCACCAACGGCGACACCGAGCTGACTATCCCCACCGGTGAATCGGTTTCCGAGCGTCAGACGCTGTGCGGCGGCCGTGCGGTATATGAGGCGTGCGTCAAGCTCAAGCAGGATTTAGACAGCCGTCCGTGGCGGCCGGGCGAAGAACGCCGCGCGGAATACTATTATGCATCCGACCCCTGCTTCGCCATCGGCGATTTTGAGGGCGCAAAAAAGCGCGGTGCAAAATACCGCAACTTTCCGGCGTATGCGTATGCCACGCAGGCCGCTATCGTCGAGGTGGACAAGGCGACCGGCAAGGTTCGTCTGCTCAAAATCATCGCGGCGCACGATGTCGGCCGCGCCATCAATCCGCATATCATCGAGGGACAGATGCACGGCTCCTGCTCGATGGGACAGGGCTACGCACTGACCGAGGGCTATCCGACGGAAAACGGCTATCCGGTCAAGACGCTGTACCGTCAGCTGGGTCTGCCGCGTGCCGAGGATACGCCGGATTACGAGATTATTTTAATCGAGGACCCGGAACCGCAGGGCCCGTTCGGTGCCAAGGGCATTTCCGAGGTTGCGACCGTGCCCGTCACACCGGCGATTCTCAACGCCGTGTCGCGTGCCATCGGCGTGCGCATCAATAAGGTTCCTGCGTCGCCCGAGGTCGTGCTCGAGGCCATCCGCACCGGCAAGTGCGAGGTGCCGACCATGGAGCAGCAGCTTCAGGCGCTCGAAAAGGATTGCGAATGTCACCGTCCATCGGACGGTGTGCAGTGAAATTGTCGTTGTTGACAATGACAGTCGAAACAGCATCACCACCCATAGCGCAAAGACCCGGAATCTTTCTTCGGAAGATTCCGGGTCTTTGCCGTTTTCACTTATTTTCCGTCTGTTTTTTTACCGCCTCTGCGATTTTGCGGTACTCCGGCACATCCACGCCATACTGCTCTGCCAGACGCACAACCTGATAAATCAAACCATCCACCTCGGACTGCTTGCCGGCTTCCATATCGCGCTGCATAGAGGTAGACGCAGTCGGTGCAAGTGCGTCCAGAATGCGCAGGTTGCGCTCGACCAGTTCCCCCGGCCTGCTCTCCAGCGGAATACCCATCTTGTTCGCTATCGCAGCGACCTCTTTTATCAGGCGCACAAAGCTGTCGCGCACCTCGCCCGGATGCTGTATTTCCGCAGCTTTCGCGTGATAATACTGTCCGCAGGCCGCATTCGGTGACACATATGCAAATTTGAGCAGCGTGTCGCGCTCGACATAGGGAGAATAAACCGGGTCGATTCCGGCGTTTTTGAGGTCTGTCTCGACCTGCTGCAGCACCGGATGGTCGGTCTTGTGGCTCGGCAGTCCGTACACGATACGGCAGATTGCGCCGTGCTTCTGAATGACACCCGGCGCAATCCGGTTGGCCGAAATGTAGATGCAGCCGTCTGTGACGAGCAGCTCAGGTAACTCCTCCTGCAGGATACGGCCTGTGCCGTAGATGTTGAGCACCGGAATAACTACCGTGTCTTTGCCTGCTGCCTTGCGGATGAACGGTACGGTATCCGCGAGAGAGTATCCCTTGACACACACGAAAATCACATCCGGCGAGGGAGCGCCCTGCTCCCTCGCGGCAAGAAAGCCGTCCATGTCGATCGCCTTGACCGGAATGCTCTCGCGCTCCTTTTCTCCGGATACAAGCGTCAAGCCGTGCTCCTGCAGGACCGCAAGATGCTTTCCGCGTGCAATAAGCGTGGTATCCGCACCGGATTTGCTCAAATACGCGCCTACCGGTCCGCCAACGCCACCGGCACCGATAATCATATAACGCAGCTTCATCCTCTGTTCCTCCGATTGCTTTTTCTGCATTATAGCACAAAATCGGCAATGTATCCACAAGTCTGTGGATATCTCTGTGAAGCGCGTGATTCTCCGCTTCTGTCATTGCATCTGTTCCCTTTTCACGATATAATGATTTTATATATTCTCACCCGTCTAATTTGTTCGACAAAATTCGACAGCCTGCAAGGAGGTCATTGCACATGGCTGGCAACCCCAAAAAGAAAAGCACCGGCATCGTCAACGCCGCCATTGGCGCGCTGGCAGTCGTGCTGGCTATATTGATTGTCTGGATGATGAACCTCGTTGCCGGTATTCAGGGCACCGCGCGTATCATCAACTACGCCGGACTCGTGCGCGGCAAGACCCAGCGTATCGTCAAGCTGGAAATCTCCGGTCAGCCGCAGGACGGCATGATCGCAGATATTGACGCGTTTATCGACGGACTGCGCTTCGGCAGCGACGAGCTCAACCTCGTGCGGCTAAACAATGATGCCTTCCAAAGCAAAATGCAGGAGCTGGATGACTATTTTCAAGCACTCAAGCAGGAGATAGGCCGCGTGCGCGCAGTCGGCTCAAATAACACGGACATCATTCCCATCAGCGAAACCTTTTTCGGCATCTGCAATGACGCGACCGGTCTGGCAGAGGCGTACTCACAGCGCAAGGCAACCTCGCTTTCCATTCTGGAGAAGTACATCACAGCGGATATCGTCGTGCTCATGCTGCTGATCGGCTACCAGCTGTTTCAAGCGCTGCGCACGGCTGCGATGAACCGCGCTCTGCAGCATAAGGTCTATCTGGATGCCGCGACCGGCCTGCCCAACAAGAACAAGTGCGAGGAGCTGCTCGACGATCCGACGCTGCCTGCGTCAGAAACCGGCGTGTGCAGCTTTGACCTGAATAATCTGCGCCGCATCAACAACAGCATGGGCCATGAGGCCGGTGACGCATACATCCGGCGATTTGCGGTCGCGCTGCGTGCGGCCATGCCCGAGGAGCATTTTGTCGGCCGTGCAGGCGGCGATGAGTTCCTCGCGATAACACACGGACCGGATGCCGATGCGCTGCAGAAATTGCTTTCCCATGTCCGTAAACAGCTTGCCGAGGCGTCCCGACAGCACCCGGATACACCGCTCAGCTATGCGGCCGGCTTTGCACTTGCATCGGACAATCCGGACAGCAATATGCGCGATCTGTTTGACCTTGCGGACAAAAACATGTACATCAACAAAAACCACGTCAAGCGCGAGGAAGCCGCCGCCGAAAAGCGGCTGGATTTTCAGCTGCTGAAGCAGGTCAACCGCCTGCACCGCAGCTTTTCCGACTGTCTGTACTGCGATGCGCATCTGGACACCTACCGCACCATCCGCGCGTGCGAGAGCTTTTTTCTGGCATCGGACGGCAGCTACACCAGCGCCGTCGAGCAGATTGCCGAGGAACAGGCTGCTAAAAGCGAGCGCAGCCGCGTCCGTTCTGCGCTGCAGCTTGACGTACTGCAGCGCAGCCTGCACAGCGCAGAGGATACCCTCGAACTGCAGTACAACGCGGCCGATGAAAGCCGCTACAGCCGTTTGACCGTTCTGCCGGTCGATTGGGATGAAAACGGCAGGCTGCATCATTTTATCCTCGCGTTCGAGACCATCCGGCTGAACGTCGACCAAGCCATCGACCCGAAGGAGCAGCTGACGCTGTACTACGAGCAGCTAAAGCAGTCTATCCTTGAGAACGACAGCTATGTGGACGCGCTGCTCGATATGGCGGGCACAATCTACACGGTAAACCTCACGCGCGACACCCTCGAGCGCAACATTTCACCTGCGGGCAAGAATGATTCGGACCGGGCGCTGTTCCTCGACTACCCGCTTCCCTGCTCCTACCGCGACTACTGCGACGAGTACCGCAAGCGCGTCACACCGGCAACACTCGGCAGCTACCGCACGGCAGATACCAGTGCCCGTCTGCTCAAGCGCTTTGCCGCCGGTGAAAAACACATCACGGTGGAGTACTGCGTGCAGGAGGATGACGGCGCTATCCGCTGGGTACAGAAAACTGCGCTGATGACGCAGACCACCGTGTTTGATCCGGAAATCAATGCCGAAATGCCGATGGTCACGGCGATTATCCTGCTGCAGGATACCTCGCAGATGCACGCCCGCGACGAGCAAGAGAACGCCCGTCTGCAGGCCGCCTTCGATGAAATGCGTATTGCGAACCGCACCAAAACCGAATTTCTCTCGCGCATGAGTCACGATATCCGCACACCGCTCAACGGCATTATCGGTCTGCTGCAGGTGGACAAAACCCACTTTGATGACAAGGCGCTGCTGCTGGAAAATCACAAAAAAATGCAGATTTCCGCCAATCACCTGCTGTCGCTCATCAACGATGTGCTGCAGATGAGCAAACTGGAGGAGGGCACGACAGTCCTCACGCACGAGCGCATCAGTCTGGTGGAGCTGACCCGCGATATCATTACCATTATCGTCGGCCGCGCCGAAGAAGCCGGCATTGAGTGGGAGTACGAAAAGGACAAATGCATCATTCCGTACCCGTATATTTACGGCAGTCCGCTGCATCTGCGGCAGATTTTTCTCAATATTTACAGCAACTGCATCAAATACAACCGTCCCGGCGGTAAAATCACCACCCGTACGGACTCGCTCGGTGAACAGGACGGCAAATGCATCTACCGCTGGACGATTTCGGATACGGGTATCGGCATGAGTCCGGACTTTGTTGACCATATTTTTGAACCGTTCACGCAGGAAAAGCAGGACGCGCGCAGCTATTATCACGGCACCGGTCTCGGCATGACCATCACCAAGGAGCTTGTCGACCGGATGGGCGGCTCGATTGCGGTCACGAGTCAGCTTGGCGTCGGCTCCACCTTCGTGATCACCCTGCCGTTTGAAATTGCACCGTCTCCCGAGCAGACACCGGACGCACATGCCGCGCCGGATATCAGCATTGCAGGCTGCAGGCTGCTGCTCGTCGAGGACAATGCCCTCAACGCCGAAATCGCACAGATCCTGCTGACCGACGAGGGAGCAACCGTAACCGTCGTCACGGACGGCAAACAGGCTGTGGAAATCGTGCAGAACAATCCGCCGGACACCTTCGACGCGGTTCTCATGGATATAATGATGCCTGTGATGAACGGCATTGACGCTACGAAGACCATTCGCTCGCTCAACCGCCCGGACGCGAAAACGCTGCCCATCATCGCCATGACCGCAAATGCCTTTTACGAGGATGCACAGAAGTGCCTCGCCGCAGGCATGAATGCCCATCTGGCAAAGCCGCTGCAGATAAAGAAGGTCAAGCAGACGATCGCCGAATGGGTGAAAAATAACCGAACTGCAAAAAAGGACGCGTAAAGCGTCCTCAGTCTGTCGAAAAGTCATATAGTCAGCATTTTTTCAGCATTTCGCGCGGCAGCGCGCATGAAATAGCATTTGCTCTGCAAATGCTCAAAAAGGGGGAGCATGTATCACCCTTTTTGAACTTCTGGAGGGAGAAAGTTTCTGTATAGGAACTTTCGGACGACTTTGGAACGGCCCACGGTCCGTTCCTGTTTGTCGGCGAAACTGTAGTTTCGCGACAGCCTCAAAGGACGCGTAAAGCGTCCTTTTTCATTCTACTTTCATTCTACGGCCAACGCATCCTCGCTGATTACCGCCCGAATCCCCCAGGACGGCACCTTATCCGGATAGGCTTCGCCTTCGAGCATGACAAACGCCGCATCGTACTTCGGACGTTTTTTCGGGTAGATGCCGAGTCCGTCCGTGAAGTACAGCAGGCCGCGCAGATGGCGGAACGCACCTTCGGCATTTAAGCGGTCAACGTGCTCTAAAACCGGACGAAAATCGGTCGCAGACTGACCGATCAGTTCAAAATACTCCATATATTCCGCAAGTTCCCGCGCATTTGTCACCTTTTTGTCCGAGCGCAGCTGATCGTCGCACTGCAGAATACGCAGGTTGAAATGCCGGAAAAAGCTGGTGTTCTCCTGCAGCAGCTCATAGGTGCGGCTGAGGAACGCGCGCACGAGTTCACCGGAGGTGGACATCGAGGTATCAATGGCAATGACGAAATCCTCTATCTTCCGCACCTCCCGCGTTTCTAACGGCTCGATAAGCGGCATATTTCCGAAATGACGCAACCCGTAGGCGTAGTAGCCGTAGTCGAACGAATCCGCATCCACCGAGACCTCCTCCCGCAGAGCGGCAAACCGGCGCAGGAACGCGCGAAAATCAGTCGTTTTACGGGTGGAAACGGCAAGCTGCTCCCGCACAGCCTGACCGCCTTCCGCCTTGTTCGCAAAAACGGTTTCCATCGCGGTCTGCGTGCGCTCGGCCTGCTGCTGCCAGCGGCGCTCCTGCTGATCGTCGTCCTCCTTGTACCACAGCGTGTGCTCGTCTGTCGCAAACACGCGCGTGAGCGTGGCACAGTCATACGAATTCAGCCGTGTGCGCCGAAAATGGCGATAGACCGCCTCAGCCGTCAGGACCGGCAGCTCGTCCCGCAGTTCGCGGTAGATATTCTGCCGCCGAACCGACACCTTTTCGGCCTGCAGGCAGCGGTAATCGAGCGAATCCAGCATGCTTTCAACCGCGATATCGCACGAAAGGTCCCACAGGTCGGCATCGCGTCCGCGTGTCTTTCCGGGGTGCCGCAACAGACAGTGGAACAGCGTGTGCAGGTACGCGCGGTTGACGTTCGCGCGGGAGCGCTCGTACTGCTGCGCCAGCCAGGCACCGCTGAAAAACAGCACGCGCGTGTCGGTAGCGAGCGTGGGTGTATCGTAACCGTCTGCCGCAGGCAGCGCCGCCAGCGCGGAATCGAGGAACGGCAGATTCATGTACAGTTCGGTGCGGGCGGAAAACAGGATTTCGCGCCCGATAGAAGTCCAGCGGGAGGACTGCGACATAGAAAACATCACCTCACAGGTTCATCTTGCATCGCAGGGCACCCTGCCCTGCGGATTTATTGATAACTTTATATATTTATATTATAATTCAAACGATTTTGTCCGTCCCTTGGATGCGGTTTTGCCTGCGGCTGACAGCAGAACGGACAGTGCTGCCGTCTGCTCTGCTGCGCGGGCAGACGTACACGCGGCATCCACATCGGCAGCAGAGAGCACACCGAGCGACAGCAGAAACGTCAGCGCAGCGGTCTCGCCTGCCTTGGCGCAGGACTGCGCCAGATTGCCGCCGTGGGTGTGTAAAACCGCGAGATAGTCCGCTTTTGCGGCATCCGAGAGCACAAACGGTACGGCAAGCCGCCGCACAGCTACGCGTGCCGCGACCGAAAAATCGTGCCGCTCGAGCAGTTCGCTCAGGGCAACATCATACTGCCGAAAATTCAGCACACCGCTGTCAAAGCACTGACGGTAGCTGTATCCTGCACCGTGAATACGCCGCTGAAAAATATGCGCCGGACTGAGGTCCTCCAGTTCCTCGACGTACTCGGGGAACAGCAGCCGCGCGTGCTCATCAAACCGCACATCGAGTTCTCCGGCGTACTCGCCGAGCAGCCTGGGCAGGCAGGTCGGCGCGGACGGTGCGGCGTGCAGGATGACTTCGCGCAGGCTCATGCAGTTCATCAGCGCACCGCCGCCGAATTCGCTGACGGAATCAGTCAGTTCAATGCGTTCAAGGTTTCGGCAGTTATAAAATGCATAACTGCCAACACTTTTTGCATCCTTCGGGAGCGTAACCGTGCGGATAGCCGCCGCATTGTGCTTCGGCTCCGCGCCGCCGCAGGTGATACGGACAGCAAACGTGTCCTTGCCTGCCAGATCGGGGACACGCTCGCTGAGTACATACGCGCCGACCTCGGTAACAGGCACACCGTCTATCTCATCCGGCAGACGCACAATATCGTCCTGCGTTTCGCACCGCAAAAGCGCAATGCCGCCGCTCGCACTCCGCGAACAGGTCAGCCGCAGTTCGTTTTCGCCCTCGATCACCCGCATTTGCACTCATGTCCTTTCTGCTTTTTCATTCTGCTACCCATTATAGCACAGTGTGCAGAAAAAGACGATACTGTGCCCTTCATTCTCATAATAAGAATTTATAAGAGAAATAATATATTGTTTTTCGCAAATCGTACTTGACAATCCACTGTTTTGCGAATATACTGTGACCATACCAAGTAAACCAACACAAACCAATGACGAAGACGAGTAGCAGGGAGACCGAACCTCCAAGAGAGCCGCGGGCGGTGTGATCGCGGCAGGCACGGACCGTGTGAATGGACTTCAGCAGGGCAAGGCGAACGGCTTCGGCCAAGTAACTGCGACGGGGACTCCGCCCGTTATCAGGGGAGCGCGCATTGTTTGATGTGTGAGCAGAGTGGACGCAGTTTGCGTCAATCTGGGTGGTACCGCAAGAGCGTATTCGCTCCTGTCCCAAGAGAAATCTGGGACAGGAGCTTTTTATTTTGTAAAACAAATTGAGAGTGAAACTATTCACCATCTCTCCACTCTATCTGAAATTTGTAAAGGAGAAATCACCATGGCTAAAATCCCCCACAGACTTTATTTGACCGAAGACCAGATGCCCAAGCAGTGGTACAACCTGCGGGCGGACATGAACGAAAAGCCGGACCCGCTGATTCATCCGGGCACGCATCAGCCGCTGGCGGAGCAGGATCTGTATCCCATCTTCTGTAAAAAGCTGGCGCACCAGGAGCTGGACAACGACACCCGCTACATTGATATTCCCGAGCCGGTGCTCGATATGTATAAGCTGTATCGTCCGTCTCCACTGTGCCGCGCGTACAATCTGGAGAAGGCGCTGGACACCCCGGCTAAGATCTACTACAAGTTTGAGGGCAATAACACCTCGGGCAGCCACAAGCTGAATTCCGCGATCGCACAGGCGTACTACGCCAAGGAACAGGGCCTCAAGGGCCTTACCACCGAGACCGGTGCCGGTCAGTGGGGTACTGCACTCTCTGAGGCATGCGCGTACTTCGGACTGGATTTGAAGGTATTCATGGTTAAGGTCTCCTACGAGCAGAAGCCGTTCCGCAAGGCCATCATGCAAACCTTTGACGCGAATGTAACGCCGTCTCCGTCCAATACGACCGAGGCAGGCCGCGCTATTCTGGCACACGATCCGACCACCGGCGGCTCGCTCGGCTGTGCGATTTCTGAGGCCGTTGAAGTAGCTACTACGCACGAGGGCTACCGCTATGTACTCGGCTCCGTGCTCAATCAGGTGCTGCTGCACCAGTCCATCATCGGTCTGGAGAGCAAGCAGGCTATGGAGATGCTCGACGAGTATCCGGATATCGTAATCGGCTGTGCCGGCGGCGGCTCCAACCTCGGCGGCCTGATCTCCCCGTTCATGCAGGATAAACTGCTCGGCAAGGCTGACCCGCGCATCATTGCGGTTGAGCCTGCGTCCTGCCCGTCCTTCACGCGCGGCAAGTACGTTTACGATTTCTGCGATACCGGCCACGTTACACCGCTGGCCCGCATGTACACGCTCGGCAACGGCTTCATGCCCGCGCCCAACCACGCAGGCGGTCTGCGCTACCACGGCATGAGCCCGATCCTCTCCAAGCTGTACCACGACGGTTATATGGAGGCGGTTTCGGTCAAGCAGACCGACGTATTTGACGCAGCAGTTCAGTTCGCCAAGGTGGAGACCATTCTTCCGGCGCCGGAGTCCAGCCACGCCATCCGCGCCGCAATCGACGAAGCGCTCAAGTGCAAGGAGACCGGCGAAGCTAAGACCATCCTGTTCGGTCTGACCGGTACCGGCTACTTTGATATGGCAGCATACGAGGCATATCATAACGGCACCATGCGCAACCACGTTCCCACCGATGAAGAACTGCAGGTCGGCTTCGATACCATTCCGCCGCAGGAATAAAACGCAATATAAGGTATATGGCAGACCTCCAACTTCTCTGCTGTATATAGCCGCCTGTTCCCCCACAGGCGGCTTTGTTTTGCCGAAAACAGGTTTCCGAAAAAACTTTCAAAAAATCTGAAAATAATTGTTGACATCAGGGCCCACCCGTGATATTATAATAAGGCAGTCAGCGAGAGCGACAAAGCGAAACGCCGACAGCGAAAGAAAATAGATCATGTATGCGCCAGTAGCTCAGCTGGATAGAGTGTTTGGCTACGAACCAAAAGGTCGGGGGTTCGAATCCCTTCTGGCGTACCAGATCAACCGGTTATTTCGTTTGAAATAACCGGTTTTTCTTATTTTCTGATACATTTAAGGCAACGCCGCAATACCATGACCGGTATGGCAGATGATTTTTGAACACTGTAATTTATCCAAATGAATCGTTTCTTCTTTATAAACCTAAAAAAAGAGATGGCAGAAGCATTTTTGCTTCCATCATCTCTTTTTCTTTATGTAACTTCTCGTATATCGTGTTGTGCTTGACACCTGCACATTCTTTGACACCAATCACATCTTCGGCGTATTCACCGAAGATTTTGCGGTTGTCGATCTCGTAACCCTGTCGAATTTTTCTATATTCTTCAAATGTACCTTGACTACAGATCCACATTTCAATGCCTGTACCAAATATCTCAGCAGAAACATCCCATCCTCCATCCGAAGACGTTTTGACCTCAGTCGTTCCCCTTTTCGGAGCTGTCGCCGGTCTCTGGTCTGCACCAGATCAGGAAGCAAGAGAACGGCAGAAGTTCAAAAAGGAATGAAAAATAAAAGGACGTACCATAAAAGTACGCCCCTTCCCTTATTCTGCTTCCTGCAGATAATATCCGATGCCTCGCTCGGAGATCAGCTCGGCCTTCGAGCCGACCGCACGCAGCTTGCGGCGCACAAGTGTCAAATAAACCTCGATGTTATTGTAGGTCGCGTCCCTGCCTGCTCCCCAGACCTTCTGGTGTAGCATTTCACGCGGCAGCACCTGTCCCGGTTCCCGCAGGAACATCTCTACAAGCTGCAGCTCCTTGCCGGACAGACGGACTTCGCCGTCATTGCTCGACAGCACACAACGGCCGCGGTCGAGCGTCAGATCGCCGGCGGTCAGGATTTCACTCTGCATCATTCTCGGCCGACGTGCCAGTGCATTGACATGCGCCAGAATCTCATCGCTCTGGCACGGACGCATGAGTACATTGTCCGCACCCGCATTCAGAATACGGATACGCGCCCGCGCGGTCGTGTGACCTGCCATGACGAGCAACGGTGTCATATCACCACTTTCTCGCAGAGAGCGCACCGCGTCGATAGTCTTCTCATCCAGCTTAGTGGCATTGTACACGATTACATCATATATATTCTCCGAAATATCAAGCGTGTCGCTCTCCGGCTGCTGATCATACAGAATATGTTCATGCTTGAAGGTGGCGAACAGGCGCTCGTCCTGCTCTGCATTGATTAACAAAATACGCATGAGAACATCTCCTCCTATCGGTGTAACCATTGTGCCGAACTTGTGTGGATTTTTTGTGTATAGCTTATGGATAAATTGTTAAATTGATTCTTTTTCATCAAGCTGCCGTCAAGCGATACGGCAACCCATTTCCAACATTCACGGAATATAAAAGGGAGAAAACAACGTTTTCTCCCTTTTTCGCAATTTACAGAACAATAAGCTGCTTGGACGCATCGGTCAGATCAATGCAGCCGTCCTCAATGACGTACAGCATATCCTCAATACGCACGCCGAACCTGCCCGGCAGATAAATACCCGGCTCTGCGGTGACGATACTGCCTGCCGGCAGCGGCGCTTCTCCGCGCGGAGAGGCAACCGGAGCCTCGTGGATCTCCAGTCCTACACCATGGCCGAAGCCGTGGCCGAAGGCATCACCGTAGCCTGCCGCCTCGATAACCTTACGGCCTGCCGCGTCAACGTCCTGACCGGTCACACCGGCCTTGCAGGCGGCAATGCCTGCAAGCTGTGCGTTCAGCACCGTGTCGTACACGGTCTGCATCTCGTCGGTGACATGACCGACCGCGACCGTGCGCGTCATATCCGAGCAGTAGCCGTCATAAATACAGCCGAAGTCCATCGTCACGAAATCGCCCGCCCCGATGGTCTTTTCACCCGGTACGCCATGCGGCTTGGAGCTGTTTGCACCCGAAACGACGATCGGGTCAAACGACATGTTCTCCGCACCGTAGTGCAGCATGAGGTAGGTCAGCCGTGCCGCGATCTCCTTCTCGGTCACGCCGACCTTGATGTCGTTCAGTACCTCCTCGAGCGCCTGCTCCGCGATTCGCTGTGCCGCGACGATCTTCTCAACCTCGTCCTCTTCCTTGCACATGCGCAGCTGCTCCACACCGTCCTCGAGACGGACGGCTGTCGCGCGCAGCGCCGTGCCCCAGGACATGAACTCCGCATAAGTGAGCGTTTTGTCCTCGAGAGCGACCTTTTTCGCGCCGTCCTCGTCGAGCAGCTCATTGATAAGCGCAGAATAACTCTGCCCCGCCTTGATCTCGCGCACCTCAAAATCCTTGATGGCCGCGTGTGCCGCTTCGACATAGCGGAAATCGGTGAAGAACACCGCCTGTTTAGCCGACAGGTACACCGCGCCTGCCGTCGAGTGAAAGCCCGTGGCGTAGCGGCGGCTGATCTCGCTGGTCAGCACCAGCGCGTCATACGGCTGCTCGAGCAGCATGGCACGCAGTTCGTTTCTTTTCATGGTAATCGCCTCTTAAATATTAGCCGATGATGGATTTTACCGCATCCACGGCGAGCAGATAGCTGTGCTTGCCGAAGCCTGCAATGACGCCCGCGCACACCGGTCCGATGACCGACTTGTGGCGGAATTCCTCGCGCGCATGCACGTTGGACATATGTACCTCCACGCAGGGCAGGCGTACAGCCGCAATCGCATCGCGGATGGCGTAGCTGTAGTGCGTGTACGCACCGGCGTTCATGATGATCGCATCGCAGTCCTCACGAGCCGCGTGAATGCGGTCGATCAGCGCGCCCTCGGAGTTGGACTGAAACACCGCGCATTCCATCCCCAGCCGTTCGCACTTCTGTACAACCTCCGCGTTGATGGATGCCAGCGTGTTCGAACCATAAATGCCCGGCTCGCGCTGACCGGTCAGGTTCAGGTTGGGACCGTGGATCAGTAATACCTTTTTCATACGTTTATACCCCTTTGCATAGTTCTACAAAGCGTCTCCGTAGGGCAAATGTCCTACTTTTTACTTTTCTGCCTGAGCCATAAAGCACTGCTTCATGGCAAGTGCGTCCTCCGCCTGCGTTCCGGCGGATTCGCAGATAAACGTCGGTGTGTAGCCGCGCGCAGCGGTTTCCTCAGCGACCGGCGTGAAATCCGGACCATATACCGTATCCGTGAACGTCAAATGGCGCACCTCGCCCTTATCGTTATACTCGATATGAGAGAAGTGGGCGTGCAGCTTGGCGGTACGCTCGTGACCGATGGTATTTTCCATCAGGTCGAACAGCGCTCTCACTTCCTCGCGGGTGTTCATGTGCCCGCCCGTGCGGCAGTTGAGATGACCGAAGTCGATGCACGGCAGCAGGCGGTCATCGGCAGCCACCAGCTCGCAGACCTCCTCGGCGGTGCCGAGCACGCTCTTTTTGCCCATGGTTTCCAGACAGACCGTGCAGCCGGTCAGGTGGGCCTCATCCAGCGCACGCAGGATGTTTTTTACGTTTTCGTGCGAGTTGCGCATAGCGCGGTCACGGGTCAGCTTGCCCTGACCGCCGCAGTGCACGACCATGCGCGTTGCGCCAAGCGGCACGGCCAGCCGCGCGGTCTCCAGCACATAGCCGACGTTTTTCTCCATGCGCTCGCTCTCCTCGGACGAGAGATTGATGAAATACGGCGCATGAATGCTCATCTGAATGCCGTGCTGCTCGGCTGCCGCACCGATTTTGAGTGCGGTCTCCTCGCCGCAGCGCACGCCGCGTCCGCACTGATACTCAAACGCGGTCAGTCCCATCTGTGCGAGCCATGCAGGCGCATCCTCGCTTTTCTTGAAGCCTGCGGCGGCAAACGACTCCGAGTTGCCCGCAGGACCGAATTTCGGCTCAGCCATGATGTGCTCTCGCCTCCATTCTGCGCCGTCCGCGCGCGATAAAACCGCGCTCAAGCTGATAGCGCACATTGATCCAGAAGAACCGACGATCGAGCGTTTCGACGTAGCAGGTCAGCGCGCCCGCGCGGTTGCCGCCGAACACGTCGGTGAAAATCTGGTCACCGATGACGGCAATCTCGCGCATGGACAGGCCAAGCCGGTTTGCCGCCTTGCGGAAGCCGCGGGAAAACGGCTTTCCGGCATGGCTGATATAGCCCACACCGAGCGGCTCGCAGAACTTCCCTACCCGCTCGGGATGGTTGTTGGAGAACACCAGCACAGCAATGCCGGCATCCTTCAGCCGATCGACAAAGAGGTGCAGCGTATCGGGCGGCAAAGCAGCCTTGTGGGACGCCATTGTGCCGTCCAGATCGACCAGCACGCCGCGTACGCCGTGGGCAGTCAGCACCTCCGGCGTAATATCGTAAATCGAATCAAATACATAATCGGGAATCAGTTTGCTCATTCATACACTCCTGTTAATACCCGTATTCTAATTTAGCGTAATGCTACATATAGTGTAATGGAATTTATTCAAAAAGTCCAGAAAAGAAGCTGTTGCAAAACTACAGTTTTGCCGACAGGAGGAACGGACCGCGGGCCGTTCCAACGTATTTCTATCATCAAGGAGTTGACGATTATGGTCTACACGAAAAATCTTATTCTGGTATGCACCGGACGCGACACAACGAAAGCCGCTTCGCTCGGCATGCCGGTTTTGCAGCTTTGCCTTGGTATTTCACCGTCCGGAGCGCTGCAGCGGCTCAAGGTGTCCGCGGTGCAGCGGCACTGCCTGCTCGGCGTGACCGACCCGCCGCAGGCTATCAACTTCTGCAGCGCAGAGCGCATTGCCGCCGATCTGGTTTTCGAAGCGCGGCGCACGGAAGCGCCCGGCGTGTTCGCGGATTTTGAACACGACACGCCGCTGAACCGCCGCCTGCTGGCCGCATTCGACGAAGCACTGTACGATGCGGATATTCCGCTGTATGTGCCGCTCGAGTGCGGACGCACGCTGTCGCACGCGATACTCACGGTCTCCACCGCGATTTCGGGCGGCAGTCTGACCGAGTACATTTCCTCCCTGCAGGGCATTTACGGCGCGGCGCGGATTGCCGCATTTCTGCAGCCGGTTTCGCAGGATTTCACCCTGCCGTCACCCACGCCGAACGGCGTTTCGCTCAGTGCCGCAGCAAGAGCCGCGCTGCTCGCGCAGACCGGTGCACAGCCGTTCTTTTCGCGCGAACTGTGCGCGAAATACTTCACCTACATGAATGCAGACGGACAGGCACACTTTGTCCTGTACGACGATGACTCCACGCTGGCAGCCAAGCTGGCACAGCTGGCGGGCTGCGGCGTGCAGAACGTGTTCGCGCTGTTTCCGGATGCAGCAGGGCTGCTGAAGCCGCAGACGTAAGGCAACACTGCACAATTAAGACTGCGGCGCTTTGCGGAAATTTTGTGCCCTGACTTTATAGCGGTTCCTTGCGCAGGCTCCGGTCGCGCTGCCGCTGATTCTACGGTAATACATCAAGTATTACCGCAAAACCGCGCCTCGTCAGTGTACAAAATCCACTCACAAATCGCTCTTGTTTAATCATGCAGTATTGCCTTAATCCGTCGTGATATGCGCGGTCGTGGCGCGTACCAGCTTGATGAGATCCGCCGGTGCACATTCGATCTGGAAACCGATCTTGCCCGCAGAGACCATCACGGTCGGGACACTGCTCACGCTCTCGTCAAACACGGTCGGGAACGCCTTTTTCATGCCGACCGGCGAGCAGCCGCCGCGTACATAGCCGGTAAGGCCCAACAGTTCCTTGACATGCACCATCTCGACCGACTTTTCGCCTGCCGCCTTGGCTGCTTTTTTCAGGTCAAGCTCCTTTGCGACCGGAATAACGAATACATGAAAGCCGCCCGATTTGCCACGTGCAACCAGCGTCTTGAAGACCTGATCGGGGTTCTGGCCAAGCAGTTCCGCAACCGAAACACCGTCTACTGCGTCCTTGCCGTGCGGGTATTCGTGCGGCTTATAGGCGATCTTGTGCTGCTCGAGCACACGCATTACATTTGTTTTATCCGAAGCCATATTGTTCGCTCCTATCTGCAATTTATACAAATATTATAGACTTCACTTGTGCGATATGCAAGGGAATATCGGAATTGAAAATTGAGAATGAAGAATGGAAAATTATCGCGGCGGTTGAATCAATACGTCGTTTGTAAATTCATTTGCACACGCATACCCGCAGGGGCGAACCGTGTTCGCCCAAGTCATCGTTAAATGGGTGCGGGAGCACACTGTGCTCCCCTACGGGGTAGACTGTACAGACATTGGACAACTGCGGTACCCATTTTGCCCGCCATTCATTCTCCATCCTCCATTATCCATTCTCAATTCAAAAAGGGAACCGATTTCGGTTCCCTTTTTGCTTACTGCTGCGGATTTTTCTTATGGAAGTTAAACTTCGGCAGCTTGATTTTCTTAAACAGGCCGGAAAGGCGGGCTGCGACGCTGTCGGTCAGCGAATAGTAAACCGGGGTGATAAACAGCGTTGCGATGGTGGAGATAACCATACCGGTCATCATAACAACACCCATCGGCTTCATCATCTCGGAGCCTTCGCCGCTCGAGCATACCATCGGCACAAGGCCGAGGATAGTGGTCATAGCGGTCATCAGCACCGGACGGACACGGCGCGGACATGCGTTCAGGATAGCCGTATTCTTATCCTCACCGCGCTGACGGCGCTGCAGGGTATAGTCGATCAGCACGATGGACGAGTTGACGACTGTACCGGCCAGAATGATAACACCGAGCAGTGCGACCATGGAAACATGATTTCCGGTCGGCCACAGCATAATCATCGAGCCAAGCAGACCGATCGGCAGGATCAGCATGATTGCAATCGGCAGCGAGAACGAGTTGAACTGCGTTGCCAGAATGAAATATACCAGCAGGATTGCCACCGCAAGGGCCAGCATCAGCGTACCGGTGGTCTCCGCGATCTGCGAAGCAGCGGTATCGCCTTCGCCGACCTCTACGCCGTCCGGCAGCTCGTACTTGGCAACAATGTCGTCAACGGCTGCCTTAATGGCATTGCTGTCGCCGGATTCGCTTTCGCCGGTAATGGTTACGGTCTCCTTCTGGTTCTTGCGCACGATGGACTGCGGGCTGAGCTCGGTGTAGACATCCGCCACCATGGACAGCGGTACGGTGCCGCCGGTCATGGTCGGAATCTGCATGGAGCGCAGTGCGTCCAGACTGGTTGCTACATCCTCGTCACCGGCAACGGTAACGTCGTATTCCTCACCGTTCATACGGAGCGTGGTTGCGGTCGAGCCGGTCAGCTCCCCACGAACCAGACCGCCGATGGCAGTCGCACTCAGACCGAAGCGAGACGCATTCTCGCGGTTGATCTTAACAGCAACACGCGGGGTCTGTTCGCCTGCCGAGGACTCAACATTGATGGCATCCGGCAGGGCGCTGATCTGGTTTGCCAGATCGTCTGCCGTCTCAGCCAGCTGGTCGTAGTCATCGCCGGTCAGCTCAACGCTGATGTCCGAATCCGTGGACATCGACATGGTGCTGCTGGTCGAAACCGTCAGTTCACAGCCTGCAATATCCTGCAGGTCACGGCGCAGCTGCTTGGCGATATCCGCTGACGAGCGGTCACGCTGATCAAGATCTACCAGCGAAATGGTAACGCTTGCGCCCGAGGACGAGGACATGATCGAGGTCGAAGAACCGGTCGAGTAGTAGATCTGCTCCAGCTCCGGGATGGTATCAACTGCGATGGCCGCAATGCGGTCCTCGATGGCGGCAGTGTCCTCCATAGTCGAACCGTTCGGCATGGAAACCGTAACACTCACCTGACCCTCATCCATCTCCGGGATGAGCTCCATGCCCGCCTGGCTGACGCTAAGTACGCTGACAATACAGATGACAACGGTCAGCGCGATGCCTGCCCAGCGGTGGGTGATCAGGAAATTCAGCGAACTGCGGTATGCACGCGAGAGCGGCTTTTCGGTGATCGGCGTTGCGCCCGAGCCCTGCGGCTTGACACTCTTCTGCTTGGTGCTGCCGAGCAGGAAGTAGCACAGCAGCGGCACGAGCGTGACGGAAATGATCAGCGAGCTGAGCAGCAGCGCTACGATGGTGATACAGAATTCCTTGAACATCATGCCGGCCATGCCGCCGGACAGTGCAATCGGCAGGAATACGGCAACCGTGGTCAGCGTGGAAGCGATAACCGCACCGATGACCTCGCCGGTGCCCTTGGTGCAGGCATCCATACGGTCGTAGCCGTCCGCTCGATAGGTGAATATGTTCTCCAGAACAACGATAGAGTTATCCACGATCATACCTACGCCGAGCGTGATACCGCCGAGCGACATCATGTTCAGCGTAATACCCAGCACGTTCATAATCAGGAACGTAAACAGGATACAGCACGGCATTGCAATCGTAACGGCCAGCGTTGCACCGAGGTCGCGCAGGAAAAGGAACAGCACGATCGCGGCGAACAGCACGCCCATCCAGATGTTCTGAATAGCGTTATCAACCGTCATGTTGATATAGTCGGACTGATCCATAACGATATTCCACTGCAGGGAATCGTTGCTCTTGAGCAGAGAGTCAAACTCTGCCTTGGCCAGCTCGGCAATCTGCGCCGTATTGGAGCCGGACTGCTTGTTGACCGACAGGATGATACATTCCTCACCGTCAACCTTGGAGATGGCGTCCTGATCCTTGGGCTGCATGGAAACATCCGCGATCTGGCTCAGACGTACCGTGCCGCCTGCCGGAAGCGAGATCAGGGCGTTCTTAACATCATCAATGGACGAATACTCACCGTCCGTGCGGACAGCCAGCGTCTGCGAACCGTTATCCAGCTCACCGCCCGGAATGGCGATGTTGTCCGCGCCGAGCTGCTGACCGATGGACGAAATCGTCAGGTTATAGCCCTTCAGGCGGGATGCGTCCGTATGGACTGCGATCTCCTGCTCGTAGCCGCCCGAAATATCAACAGACGCTACGCCGTCCAGACGCTCGAGCGCCGGCTGAATCTCGTCCTCCGCGATGGACTGCAGAGAAGCCAGATCGTTGCCGCGCAGCGCCACCGAAACGACCGGCATGGAGTCAATATCAATCGACATAACGGTCGGGTCGGATGCGTCATCCGGCAGCTGGCTCTTTACCTGCGCAACCTTGTCGCGCAGGTCGGTCATTGCCTGATCCATATCCGTATGATTCGTAAACTGGATAACCAGCATAGCCATATTCTCGGACGAGGTGGACTGAAGCGTATCCAGACCGGACAGGCCCGCTACCGCACCCTCGAGCTTTTTGGTTACCTGCTGCTCGATATCCTCCGGGCCGGCACCCGGATAAGTAGCGTAAACAACCGCTGCCGGAACCTCCATGGACGGCATGAGCGCCAGCGGCAGGTTCTGGAAGCTGTAAAAGCCAAACACAACGACCAGTATGTACAGCAGGATGGTCATTACATGGTGTTTGATAAAGGTTTGTGCGAATTTCATGCGCGCTTAACCCTCCCCGCCGTCTGCGGCGTCCGAGGTGACGACATGCACGGCTGCACCGTCCGACAGATAGGACTGACCCTTGGTAACAACCCGGTCGCCCGCCTTGAGGCCGGAAACGATCTCGGTCGAATCCTTGGTAACCAGTCCGGTGGTGACGGTAACGCGGGTTGCGGCAGTGCCGTCCGCATTTACGGTGAACACATACTGCTCGTTGTTGTTGCCGGTCAGGATGGACTCGGTCGGCACGGAAATCGTGCTTGCGCGGCGGTCGGTATAGAAGGTGACGGTAGCAAACGCGCCGATCGGCGGCTTGGTGCCGGACGGCAGAGAAACCGAAACGTCATACAGGTTGGTCTGCACATTGGCAGCCGCCGGCAGCGTGCTGACCGTGCCGTTCATCGGCTCCTTGGAGACAGCGGAAACCGTGACGCTTGCGGTATCGCCGACCTTAATGCCGGTGAATACGTCCTCAGCGACCGAAACCTGCACTTCAACCGCGCTGTTCTCGGCGATAACGACACCCGGCTGCGCAGACGACGCCATGCCGCCGCGCACGACGTTCACCGCCGTGACCGTACCCGAGCAGGGCGCGGTTACCGTGCCAAGGCTTGCCTGCTTATTGATCTGGTCCATGGACGCCTGAATCTGCGCCAGAGACGCGGACTGCTGGGCCTCAGCCTGCGCGACACCGGCCTGCGCCTGCGTCAGTGCCTGCTTTGCCTTGGTCAGATCCTGCTCGGCAGCCGCACCGGCTTCAAGCAGCGCCTCGGTGTTGCTGACGGCAAGCTCCGCCTGCTCCACACCGATCTTCGCGGATTCGATCGCGCGGTCGGTCGCGGTCTTGGTGGCGCTGTAGGATTGCTGCAGCGAGCTCATCGTCGAGGTAACCGTCGAGGTATCCACCGTAAACAGGGTCTGACCCTTGGATACGGTGTCGCCTTCGCTGACGTTCAGCGTCTGCACCTGACCCGCCAGCAGCGGGAACACCTGCACCTCATTGACGGCGGCAATCTTGCCGTTCAGCGTGTACTCCGAGCTCATTGCACCCGAAGCAACATCGGTTACCTCAACCGCAGTGCTGTTTGAGCTTTCCTCCTCGGTTTCCTCTTCCTTGCCGCAGCCTGCACACAGTACCATCGCACCGGCCAGCAGCGCCGCAAGGATTCGTTTGCTATTGTTCATCGGGGTCCTCCAATTCATTCTATATATCTGCTATATCACAAAACCAATCAGGTTGTTGATGTGATTACACCGCGCTTTGCCCACTGATAGGTGTTGTAGGCGGTCAGCAGATCAATACGCGCTGCAACCTCGGTCTCCTGTGCGGTGGTGAAGGTATCAAGCGCATCCGTGTACGCCATCTTGGAGATCATGCCGCGCGTGTACTGCACCTGGCTTACCGTAAACGTCTTTTTCGCCTGTGCGAGATCGGCATCTGCCGCAGCAAGTGCGGTCTGCTTCTCCTGCAGGTCGGTATACAGCTTGCGGAAGGAAGCGGTCGTGCTCTCCTTCTGTGCGTCGCGGTCGATCTTGGCTGCCTGATAAGCATACAGCGTGTTGGTCTTGTTGTTCTCGTAATCGTCGGATGCGGTCTGCATTGCGTACTCCTTGGAGTAGATCGCGTAGCTGTTCTTGAGCGCCTCGGCAAGGTCCTTGTTATAATCAATGGAGGTGACCTGCTCGGCGGTTACGACCGGAAGATCGCTCGTTTCGATCTGCGTACCGGTGGTATAGCCGCACTGGATAGCGAGCGTGTTGGTCAGCGCCTCTACCTGCGTGGTCAGCGAAGCCTTGCTGGCAACCGCGCTCTCCCGCTGTGCCTGCAGGCTCTTGAGCGTGTTTACACCGGTCATGCCCAGCTTCACCTGCTTCTGCACGGTCGCAATGTTGCGGTCGAGCTGCTGAATGCTGCGGTTTGTCTGGTTGAGCGTATACTTCATGCCGCGCAGAGAAATGTAAGTGTTTTCCGCACTCAGGCAGATCTCATCGGCTGCATTCTGCATCTGACGGCGGGTGTTATCGACCGTTTTCTCCTGATCTTCCTTGGCGTCGTCCTCGTCATCGTCGAGGTTCCTGTACGAAGCCTCAGCGGCTGCCAGATTGCGCTGCAGGATGGAAATCTGGCTCTGCAGCGTCTTGCGCAGACCGGCGTTTTCCTTTTTGCTGGCATCCAGGCTGTTCAGCGTTCCCTTCAGCTCCTTGATCTGCTTCTGGTAGGACGAAATCTGCTCGGAAAGCTGGAAATAGCTTTCAATGTACTGATCGCTGACATCGGTCTTTTCCGCGCTGAGCACGGTGTTGTTGTTCGCCTTGATGGTGACATTGTTCCGGCGGACGGTCTCCTCCAGCTTGTCAAACGTCAGCTTGACCGGCGCAGTCGGCTGGGTCTGGGTGGTGCCGGTGGTATTCGTCGCGGTCTTGGTGTCGGCGGCAAACGCCGGTACGACCATGCCGCACAGCAGAGCGGCGGAAAGACCGGCTGCAATGGTTCGTTTCATTATATATTGCTCCTCTCTTATGCGGCTGCGGTGGTGATAAGTACGCCTTCCTTGGCCCATTCGTACTGGTTATATGCGGTATACAGCGACAGATACGCGCTTTCCACATTCAGCTTTGCGGTCGTTACGGCATCCTGCGCCTGCTGATATGCCAGCTTGGAAATGATGCCCTTCCTGTACTTCACGGCCGCGGTTTTCAGGTCAAGCTCGGCCTGCGACTGTGCGGTTCGCTTGGCTGCCAGAGTCGTCCGGCAGTCCTTGACGGTCTTGTAGGTGCTGTCGAAGGCAGCCACTACCGACTCCCTGGCCGCCGCCAGTGCGTCCTCAGCGGACTTGACCGCCTCGGCGGTACCGCTGATGTTCTTGTCGTACGAGTTGTACGCGCTGCGCACAGCGTCCTGCTTCTGCCAGATGAGAAAGCTGTTCTTCTGTGCCAGTGCGAGATCCTTGTCGTAGGACATCTTATCGAGGTCGCCCTCATACAGCGCTGCGAAGTCCGCCGGCATCACGATGGTGTTCGCGTCCAGACCGCACATCAGCGCAACGCTCGAACCGAGGTTTTCGCGGGTGGTCTCCAGTGTGTCGATGGACTGCGCCAGCTTGTCGCGCTGATTCTGCACCGTGTCAAGCTGCAGCTGCCCAATCATGCCGAGTTTTCTCTGCGTTTTCAACACAGCCAGATTGCGGTCCAGCTGTGTGAGCGTTACCTGCAGGTTTTCCTTGGTGCAGCCCAGATTTTTAATGGTAATCAGCATGGTCTGTGCACCGAGCGCCAGCTGACCGGAGACGTTTTTCGCCTGCTTGCGCAGCGTGTACGCCGCGTCATCCAGCTGAGACAGCATGGCCATCGCCTGCTGCATGCCGCTGACGGCGTTCTGGTTCAGGCTGGTCTGGTAATCCTCTAATACCTTTAACTGTGCCGCATAGGTCTTATAAAGATCACTGGTCGTATCCAGTCCATCCATGGCCGTTTTCATATTCTCAATCAGCGCAGCGTAGATTTCCATCTCGCTCTCGCCGGTCGCACCGGACGCCGAACCCGACATATACGAGCTGCTGTCCAGAGAAGCTGCCGTTTTGTTCAGCATTTTCACCGTGTTATTGTCGCTCTCCACCGTACGCTTGACGCCCAGCAAACCCATTTTCTTGACGGTATAAGCCGCCGGTTTGCTCTGCGCGGTGCTCGTCCCGGTCTGCGACGCTGCCGGTTGCCCGGTGCTTACCGCGCCTGCAGGCCATACAAATCCGGCGCACAGCACCAGAGACAGCAGTGTGCGCTTCCAGTTTGCTTTCATATAGGCTCCTTTCTCACAACAATTCCCTTGTGATAATGCTGGTGTGAATGTATTCGATGCTCTGCCGCGGCGACTCTCCGGTACGCAGTGTATGCGCCAGCACTTCGATCGCGCGCGTTGTCTGCGCCGAAAAATCCTGATCGACGATGAAATCCAGCCGTCCGTCCTCCAAATACTGGCGCGCATGCGGCGTCAGATCGTGACAGACAACGTGAATGCGCCGATTGGGCTTTGCGCGCTCGAGCGCGTCCATACAGCCGCGCACGGACTCGTTTGCCATATAAATACCACGCAGACGCGGGTTCTGCCGCACCTGCTGCAGTACGCCGTCGTAGGTCAGCTCGTACTGCTCGACACTCTCGATGACGTTGACGTTTACGTTATCATCAAAAATCTCGTGCAGACGGTCAAGGAAGCCGCGCACACGCAGTCCGTGCGCCGTGAATTCACGGTTGCCGGTAACGACGAGCACATCCTGTCCCTCAACGTACGGTGCAAGCAGTCCGGCGGCAATCCGGCCGGATTTGACCATGTTCTGTCCGATATGATACAGGCGGCGGCTCTGCCGCACATCCGAGTCGCAGGTAACGACCGGAATGCCGATTGCGACCAGCCGGTCGATCTCCTCACTCATCGCTACCGTGTCCGGCGCGGTGACAATGAGGCCGTCAATGCCGCGCTCCTCCATGCGTCCGATGGCCTCGAAATACGCACGGTGCGAGCGGTTTTTCAGCTCCTCCACCAGCACATTTACATCATTTAATCCGCGGTTGTGTACAGCCACGCGAATGCCCTCGCGCATCCGGCGGATGAAAAACGCATCCCAGCTCGGCAGGATTACGCCGATGCGGAACGCGCCGTGTCCCGCACGGGCGGCCTGCCGCTGCGACGGCGTTTTGTAGCCGTATTCGCTGATTATTTTCTGCACGCGCTCCCGCACTTCCGGCGCTACATTCGGTCGGCCGTTTACAACTCGGTCCACTGTTCCACGCGATACGCCGCACTGCTCTGCGATCCACTGTGCAGTTACCTTCATAAGATATTCTCCTTTTCAGGCATCCATGTATCCTCTTTTATCCCTAAAAGACACATTTTTGCCACAATACGTTCATATTTTATCATAGTGCAGTAAAGCGCACAAGCGTTTCACCGCATTTTAGACACCAACGTGCAATGTGTTGCATTTTCCTGTGCATTTTCTATTTTAGCACAATGCACGGATATTTTGCACGATTTTTTTGCGCTCCGCTTTGCTATTTTTCACCAAACAGAAGCCCCAAAATTGGGCGGTGCGCTGAAAAATACGCTGCACCCTTGAAGCACACCCGCAAGTGGTTTATAATAGAATCACCTTATATAAAAGGAGAGAATTCCAATGGGCATTTTGAAAATTGGCGTTGTAGGCTGCGGCCGAATCGGCAAGCTGCACATTAACAACCTGATCAACTCCGTACCGGGCGTTCAGGTAGTAGCTGCTGCTGACCCGATGCTCGATAAGTCCGGCGCACGCGAGTGGCTGGCAGAGCGCAAGATCACCAACGTTTCCACCGACTTTATGGACGTTATCAACAATCCTGAGGTAGACGTAGTATTCGTTTGCTCCTCCACTGACACCCACTGCGATGTTTCCATGGCAGCAGTTCAGGCTGGCAAGCACGTATTCTGCGAGAAGCCGATCGACTATGATATCGACAAGATCAAGAAGCTGCTCGCACTCGTTGAGGAGAAGGGCGTTAAGTTCCAGGTAGGCTTCAACCGCCGCTTCGACCACAACCACAAGGCAGTTGCAGACGCAGTTAAGGACGGCACGATCGGCGATCCGCATATCGTTATCGTTTCCTCCCGTGACCCGGAGCCGCCTCCGGCTTCCTACGTTGCAGTTTCCGGCGGTATCTTCTACGATATGATGATCCACGACTTCGATATGGTTCGCTACGTAACCGGTTCCGAGGCTGTTGAGATCTCCGCTGTTGGTTCCTGCCTCGTTAACCCGAACCTGCAGGAAGAGTCCGGTATTCCGGATGTTGACACCGCTGTTGTTACCATGAAGATGGCTAACGGCTGCATCGCTGT